>JBGCFK010000545.1:0-6516 GCA_045106875.1 Paracoccaceae bacterium
TCTTCAGGATCACGGCCAGCGGCACAGCGCAACTTGGCTCGATCACCATTTTCAGGCGTTTCCAGCTGAGTTTCATGGCGTCAATGATCTCCTGCTCGCTGGCGGTCAGGATGTCGGTGACGTGGTTCGAAACGAAATGCCATGTCAGTTCCTTCAGCGGCACTTTCAAACCGTCGGCCACCGTCTCGGGCGCATCGTCTGCAATGATGTGGCCTGCCTTGAAGGACCGCATTGCGTCGTCCGCCTGCTCGGGTTCGGCTGCGTATATTTTCACATGAGGCGCTATCGACGAGACCGTCAGGCAAGTGCCTGATATCATCCCGCCACCACCGATTGGCGCGACCAGAATGTCCAGGTCCTCGACTTGTTCCAGAAACTCCTTCGAACAGGTAGCCTGTCCCGCTATCACACGCGGGTCATTATAGGGGTGAATGAAGTCTCCGCCGCTTTCAGCTTGAACCTTTGCGAATGTCTCCTCTCGGCTGGAGGTCGAAGGCTCGCACTCCGTGATCTTGCCACCATAGCCAATGACGGCGTCTTTCTTGGCCTGAGGCGCTGTGCGCGGCATTACGACGTTGCAGGGAATCCCGCGACGGCCTGCTGCGTACGACAGGCAAAGCGCATGATTGCCAGAGGAGTGCGTCGCGACACCCGCTTTTGCCTGCTCCTCGGACAAACCAAACACTGCATTCGATGCACCCCGCACCTTGAACGCGCCGGGTGGTTGCAGGTTCTCGCAATTGAACAACAGGTGCGCACCTGTCTGCGCGTCCAGTTCCGCGTTGGTGAATACCTCGGTCCGGCGGATATGTGGTGCAATCCGTTCGTGCGCAGTGACCACGTCGTCCCATGTGGGGATGGAAAGCTCGTTCGCGTCTTTCATGCGTCTCTCCTCAGGCTGCCGATTGCAGTGCAGGACGTGCAGACTTGCGATAATAGTCCTGTGCCGCGCGCGTGCCACTGCCAAGTTCGACCGGATAGTCCAGATCAGCCATCGCCATTTCGACAGTTGCGATCCCGGACAAGGTCATAACATCAGTCAGTGAACCAAGATGCCCGATCCTGAACGCTTTGCCAGCCATTTTTCCCAAGCCCACACCAAAAGACACCCCATAGGTGTCGAAGATGTGGTTTGTGAGAGCGTCCGAGTTGAAACCTTCCGGCACGTAGATTGCGCTGACGGTATCCGAGTAGGCCTCGGGCGAGGTGGCACAAAGATCCAGACCCCATGCAGACACCGCCGCCCGGACGCCGCCTGCAATCCGCCGGTGCCGTGCGAACACGTTGTCGAGGCCTTCCTCGAACAGCATGTCGAGGCTGGCGCGCAGGCCATACATGATCTGGAGCGGCGGGGTGTAGGGGAAGCCGCCCTTCGCGTTTGCGCCCGCCATATCGCCGAAATCGAAGAAAGTGCGGGGGCACCTCGCGGTCTTGGCCGCTTCCAGGGCTTTCTGGCTGACGCCGATGATTGCCATGCCCGTGGCCAGCATAAAACCTTTCTGCGAGCCTGAGACGGCGAGGTCGACGCCCCATTCGTCCATTCGGAAATCCATGGAGGCCAGCGACGAGACGCAGTCGACATACAGCATCGCCGGGTGCCCAGCGGCATCCATCGCTCGCCTGATCGCAGCAATATCCGAGCGTACGCCTGTCGCGGTTTCGTTGTGTGTCACCAGGACGGCCTTAATCTCGTGCTTGGTGTCCGCTGCCAGCCGTTCGCCGTACAAGTCGGCAGGCGCGCCGGTGCCCCACTCGCACTCGATCACTTCGACGTCGAGATTGTGGCGCTGGCAGAGATCGATCCAGCGATGCGAGAACATTCCAAAACGCGCAACGAGCACCTTGTCTCCGGGTGACAGCGTATTGGTGATCGACGCCTCCCAACCGCCCGTGCCCGAGGAGGGGAAGGTGATGATTTGCCCGGAGGTGGTCTTGAACACTTTCTTCAGATCGCTCAGCAGGGGCGAAAGCAGCTCGATGAAGTCCGGTGCCCGGTGGTCGATGGTCTGAATGCTCATCGCATACCTGAGTCGATCCGGTATGTTTGTGGGTCCGGGAATAAAGACAGGGTTTTGACCAGTCATGACGCTTTCTCCGTGCATTTCCTAGACGTTGTATAGCGGAAAAACTATGACTGATCAAATTTAATGGAAAACAATTCCAATAAAAATATAAAAATAAATAAATTCATATATACAACGTCTTAACTTCGAATAAGACAATTTTACGAGAAGTTTTGGAAAAAAATATTCAAAAAAATGAGTACGTTGTGGCCGAAGAGCTGCGCCGTTCAAACTCCCTTCCTGCCCGGCGCATATTCTGCCTTTCGGCCAGCCTTTGCGTTCTTTGATGCCAGTTTCCGGGCCTTGTTCTTTTTGCTGTTGGCCTTGCCCTTGGGGGGAGGCGGGCCTTTCGGGCCGGTCTTTGCCTTGGTCTTGGGCCGCGACTTTGCTGGTTGAGGAGATCTCGGCGTATCCGCATCGCTCGCAGGCGATTTGTCCGGAGAAGTGTCAGGGTTCCATTGGTTCGATGGGCGATGCTTTGCAGGCTTGCGATCCCGCGACCGAGGCTCGCGCGGAGGTCGTGGCGAGCCTGTCTCAGTAGGTGGGGCATCCACCCGGGTCAGGCTTGCACCGTCCTCGACTGTCATCTCGGGGCCAATCGCGTCAAGAAACGCTGGCACGCTGCTCTCGCGGATCTCGATGAAGGATTCCTGATTGGCGATCCTGATCGCACCGATGTCCTGGCTGCTGATACCACCTGCCTTGCAGAGCATCGGGATAAGCCGTCTTGGCTCGGCGCGCTTGCTGTGGCCGCCGCTGACAGAGAACCAGGCGCTGGGACCGAACTCAGGGCGCTGCTTGGGCTTGTTGTCAAACTCCGCCAACTCTTCAGGTGCGGATTGTTTGGTTCCCAAAAGGCGCAGGAATCGAGCGGCCAGTTGATCGGCGCTGAACCTGCCAACCAATTGGTCGACGATCTCGCGTTCGTTCTCGGTAACTTCAGCCTCCCATACCGGGTCGGCCAGCATGCGTTCCTCATCGCGTGCCCGGACGGCATCGGCAGAAGGTGCGCTGCCCCAGTTTGCCTGAAGTTTCGCAGCACCCAGAATACGCTCGGCTTTGCGGCGTACCGAAGGCGGCACGATCATCACGCTGATTCCCTTGCGACCTGCGCGGCCCGTCCGACCCGATCTGTGCAGCAGTGTCTCATGGTTGGTCGGAAGCTCCGCATGCACCACGAGGTCGAGGTTCGGCAGGTCGATGCCGCGCGCAGCAACATCAGTCGCAACACAGACCCGGGCCCGGCCATCGCGCATTGCCTGTAAAGCGTGGGTGCGTTCGTTCTGCGAAAGCTCGCCTGACAATGCGACGACCGAAAAGCCCCGATTGGAAAGACGGGTCGTCAGCCGATTGACCATGGCCCGCGTGTTGGCAAAGACCAGCGCGTTTGGCGCCTCGAAATAGCGCAGGACATTGATGATTGCGTTCTCGGCGTCGCGGCCCGCGACGGACATGGCCTGATACTCGATATCGGCATGCTGCGTTTTCTCGGCCGTGGTCGATACGCGGACGGCGTCCTTCTGGTAGCTCTTTGCAAGCGCGGCGATGGAACGGGGTACGGTTGCGGAGAACATCAGGGTCTGGCGCTCCTCTGGAGCCTCGCCCAGAATGAATTCCAGATCTTCACGGAATCCAAGGTCCAGCATCTCGTCGGCTTCATCCAGGACAACCGCGCGCAGGCCGTTCAGGTCAATCGAGCCACGTTCGAGATGATCGCGCAGCCGCCCGGGGGTTGCCACGACGATATGGGCCCCACGGCTAAGATTACGCCGTTCGTCGCGCATATCCATCCCGCCAACGCACGAGGCAATGACGGCATTGGCCTTGGCGTAAAGCCAACTCAGCTCACGCTTGACCTGCATTGCCAACTCACGCGTGGGCGCGAGGACCAAAGCCGCCGGAAAGATGGGTGCGTCGAACGTCTCGGCATCGCCCAGCAGGGTGGGCGCGATTGCGAGGCCAAAGCCCAGCGTTTTACCGGAACCCGTTTGTGCGGATACCAGAAGGTCGGATCCGATCAGGTCGGGATGCAACACCGCTTCCTGGACTGCGGTCAGGGTCGAGTAGCCTCGTTCGTCGAGCGCATCTTGCAGAGCTTTTTTCACGGTCTCAACCTGTTTGTTTCGCGGTTCAAATTATGACGCGTTCGCGTCAGGCACTGCGCGTCGAGACGTCCGGAAGGGCGTGAGAACGGATGCAAGTGGTGCTGCCGGAGAGCACTGACGCATATCCTCATAGCTCTCCACTGTAAACCTATGTATATGACCAATATACAAATTTAGAAGCCGGATCGCTCATGCTCAATCATAGATGTTCGAGGCGTTGCAATATAAAAGGTGGGCTGATAGGTGGGCTGGATGGTTGGCAATTGATTTACAATGCTTTGAACTCGATGAAAGCCCGCAGTCTGCCTGCGGGGAAGTTTGCTGACGGGCAAGGGCTTTGGCTGGTCAAGCGCGATAGGATGGCTGGCAAGTGGATCTTAAGGCTCACGCTCGATGGACGCCGTCGGGAGATGGGGCTGGGTCCTTGGCCGGATGTCTCAATAGCGGAAGCACGGGAACGAGCTCAGGCAGCACGCCGAACTGTTCGAGATGGCAACGACCCGATTGAAGCTCGCAACGCGTCGATGCGGAAGGCTAGAAGGCTCACCGTCGCTGAGGCTATAGAAAGCTGCTTCAAGGCACGGCAGGCCGAGTTGAAGTCCGATGGCGCAGCAGGTCGATGGCTATCGCCACTTAGCGTTCATGTTATTCCAGCTATTGGCGATCGAGCGATTGAAGATGTCGACCAACATATGTTGACGCGGCTCCTTGAGCCAATCTGGCACGAGAAAGCCCATACGGCTCGCAAGGCGATGTACCGCCTAAATCTGACGTTGAAGCACGCGGCGGCCCTGGGGTTGGATGTTGATCTCCAAGCTACGATGAAGACCCGCGCGCTGCTGGGCAAACAGCGTCACGACGTGCAGCATGTTCCTTCAATCCCCTATCCTGACGCCCCGGCTTTCTATCGAATGTTAAAGGCGAAACCGCACATGTCGTGCTTGGCCTTGCGCTTCTTGATGCTGACAGCAGCGCGCACGAGCGAGATCCGGTTTGCGACACAAGCTGAGATTGTCGAGAACATTCTTATCGTCCCTGCTGAGCGAACGAAGACGTCAAGAGAACACAAAATTCCACTGAGTGACGAGGCACTCGACGTCATCAACAAGGCGCAGAACATGCAACCCTCAGCACTTCTTTTTCCAGCCCCACGCGGTGGCGCAATGTCTGATGCGACAATGTCGAGGTTCATGGAGCGCGCTGGATACGAGGCGAGGCCACATGGGTTTCGAGCAACCTTCCGGACATGGGTGGAAGAAACAACGGAAACGCCCTTCGAGGTGAAGGAGGCCTGCCTCGGCCATGTCGTCGATGATGGTGTAGTCAGGGCCTATCAACGTTCAGACCGACTAGATCGGCGGCACAAACTGCTGAAGGAGTGGGCGTCGTATCTGACGGGTGGATAGAAGTTTGCAGCCTCTGTTGGTTGGGGACCGGTCATTGGCGCCACTTTGCACCTATGGCGGCTACGCGCAGGAAGCGGACCAAACACAAAATCATCGACAGCCCAGAGCCGTCTTTCATTCCCCCTTGGTCCTGACGCAGTGCGGGCTGCCAGAACGGACGTTCGCTGCGAATGCGACACGAACACACCATTGCTTTTGAGATTTTCGTCTAGGTGATTGATACCTTGGTGTGGCGATGGCATTAGCGTGGTAACCATCGCACACGCTGTGATTGAAGAGGAGAGGTGCTATTGGGCGAAGCTAAGAGACGCAAAAAAGGCAATAGAGCCCAGTTTCAACGGCTGAATCAGGAATTAACTGATCTACGAGTGAAGACTAACCAGTTTGGTTTTTGCGACCAGCGCGAATTCTTGGCCGCCGAGCGTAGAAACCCGGCCTTGTTGGAGACATACGCTAAGTGGGTCATGCTCCGCCCTCGCGATGCAACTTACGACGCCCATGTTAACAGGATCGTGCCCAAGCTGGCTCAACTTGTGGCAACGGTCTTAGAAGAGGACGACCTTGAGGGATCATGTGAGATGGCCTGTTCTCTACTAACCAAGAGTCTTGATCGTCTTGGCGTGTGGTCTTTTGGCATCGTGGGCAGTTCTACATTTGAACTCAAAGGCAAGAACATTTGGCGCGGTTTGCACACTGTGGATCGCCCGGATTTTCCTGGCGCAAGGCTTGGGCATACGTGGGTTTGTGCACCACCATTTATTGTTGTTGATGCATCCATCAAACGACAGCGGTGGAGCGGTGACGCAATTTATCCTTACATACCGTCGATCATTCTAGATAATCACGGTCGAAAGACGAAACCAAAACCAGAAGATGTTATCAGCGCTGACATTCGAGGCGAAATGATGATGACTCGCGGTACCATCCCGGAAGGGGTGATAT
>JBGCFK010000546.1:0-32976 GCA_045106875.1 Paracoccaceae bacterium
ATTTTCTCTCTATTATTTTTTGCAACATAATTTTTGTGAGGTGAGAGATCAGGAAACCTGATTTTCCAAATGCGAAAGCATTTCCATTGCGAGCTTAGCACGATCAAACTTTGGTGCCGTGGCTACTCCGTTTGCCGAAAACCGTTCGCGCAGCGCGTTGTCCTCTGTCAGCTTGATCACTAGGGCGGCGAGGGCGCTTGGGTCTTCCGGAGGACAAATCAGCCCCACTCCATAAGTCTCGACGATCCCGGTTGCCTCGCCTTCGGGGACAGCCATCAACAACGGCAAGCCCATCGCCATAGCCTCGAAAATCTTGGATGGGATCACTGTGCGGAATGTCGGCGTATCGCGCAAATTCACCAAGGCAACATCGCAACAGGACCAGATCTGCGGCATCTCTTCCCGTGGCTGAGGGCCGAGAAATGCAACGTTTTCCATACCTTCCGCGCGGCTTCGCAGCCTGTCGGATTCAGCGCCGTCGCCCGCGAACAGAAACCCGATATCCGTCCTGTTCGCCAACATCTCGGCAGCGTCGAGGACCGTATCAAGCGCATGCGCCATGCCGTGTGTGCCGACATAGCCGAACACAACTCTACCTACGAGGCCTGCTTCTGCCCGACCCATGATGTCGCCATCTATGCGCTGAAACGCCCCTGCGGTAACACCGTTCGTGACCACCTCGATCTTGCTGCCATCGACCCCGCGCGCGATCAGGTTCTGCTTGAACGCATGGGTGACGGAAACGATCAACTGGGCGCGGCGGTAGAGAAAGACCTCAAGTGCCTCAAGCGCACGAATAGCCAGCCCTCGACGCAAAACCCCTACAGCGACAATAGATTCTGGCCACAGGTCGCGCAGCTCGAAAACGAAGGGCCGCCAGCGCAACACTGACGCAACCCACCCGCCGAGCGCACAAAAGAATTGCGGTGATGTCGCCACAACAACATCCGGCCTGCGCTCGAACATGGCGGCAACCGGAGCGGCCAGCGCAAAGCTCAGATAGTCGAGCATTCGTTTCAAAGTACCCGCATTCGCGGCGATATAGGTCTTCACGCGAATGACCCGAATGCCGTCGATCTGTTTGACGCTGCGCCAGCGATTGCGATAGCCATCGTAGACGATACCGCGCGGGAAGTTGGGTGCCGTGGTAATGACAGTGACGTCATGACCCGCCTCGACCCATGCTCTCGCGTGCTCCCAAGTGCGTGTCGCAGGCGCGTTGGTCTCTGGTGGAAAATTATCGCTGAGGAACAGGATCCGCATCTATGGCTGCCAGGACAGGGTGGTTGTGACGTTTGGACCGGCAAACTCTACGCAGACAATCTGGCAGGGCACAGTCTTGCCGAATTCCGGTGCCCAAGTGCCGTTCTCGATTTTCACGCTTGAGCCTTCCGTGTGCAGGTCGATCGGAACGGGACCGTGGATTGTCTGAGGATCTGCATGAAATGGCGGAGCAATGCGAAACCGTGCTTTGGCATTCTGCCAGCCATGCTGAATTTCATCTCGAATTTCCAGCTTGCCGGGGCTCAGTTTCCATTTGCGGCGATGGACAGGGCCACCGAGGCGTGTGAACCCGTCATGTGCCGCTGAAAGCGTGTACTCATCGCCCTCTATCTGCAAGTTTCGCTCTGTGACACGGGCCCGCCTGCCGACACGAAATGACGACCAGATCTCGGATGAGTTCTGGTTGTCCAAGGTCACGGTGTTGTGCGCGGCCGTTCCGCGTTCCTTCAACCGCTGTGCGGGGTCGCAGCCGTAGACCGAGGTTCCGCCATTCACGATCAGCCGTTGCCCGGCGAGGGACATCTCGAAGCTGAGCGTGTCTGCATGTGCGTGGCCAGGCAGATAGTCTGGCCCGATCGGCGCAGCATCACAAATCAGCACGGCCAGGCCAGAGTCCATCCGCACATATCCGTCCAGATCCGAGGTGCGATCCGCCGCAGCCGAAAGCCCCAACCTTGCTGCATAGTTGCCGAGTGCGGCAGGTTCCGCGGCAATCCCGAACGCGCCATCGTTGAAGAACGCGATCCGTCCATCCGGATGGGCGAGACCATTCATCCATGAAAGTGAACGTTCGGCAGCGTTGCGCCACGAAGCAACCTGTTGCCGAGGAAATGTCCTATCAAGATCTGATAGTTGAATAATATCAAGCAGATCCTCCACAAATATCGTGTGATACATCGGAGAGAGCTCAAACTGTCCGCCGGTGGGTAGAGTCTGCTCCGGCAATTGTTTGTCCAGGATCTGCAATCCTGTCAGGCGCCAACGTGCGGCCTCGGGTCCGTCAAAGAGCGTGCCCGCAAACACCAGCGCCTTCGCGTTGGCAAAGAGGTGATTCCCAAGCAGATGGTATTCCAGATTGCGCGACAACCAATCCGCCTGGGTCGCAAGGTTATCCTGACCGCCTGCAGGCAATTCGTTTCCAGCCAACACCCACTTGACCCAGTTCACAATACGCAGACTGGTTGGATAGGGCTCCCAGCCATTCCCGAGCGGGGCGGGATTCTCGTTGATCCAGCGGTTGATCAACGCTTCGTGCCAGTCTCTTCTGGTCTCGGCGTCATCCGCCATCAGGTCATCAAAATAGTGCAGATTGTAGAGCCAGAGTTTGCTCAGCCCCTTGTCGTTCCAGATTTCCGGCGCGTCTATGTTCTGCAATTGATTGAGGAAGCGCAGCTCTGAAGGTCCCAGCATGGATGGGCGTCGAGCGGCCCCCTCCCATTTCCCGTCAAACAGGCGCGCTCGCGCTCCGATTCGATACCGAGGCAAGGGGCGATAGATCTTTCGCCACAACCGCCACAGGATCTGGATCGGCCGAAGATACCGGACCGTTCGATACCAAAGAAGAGTGGTGGAGAGTGACACGGGACTTCGCGACCTCGGATGCCGGGGAGCTATCCCGTCTGACGTGAATAGTTTTCGGAGAGATTAACGAAAACTCAATCCATTGTTAACCGTTGGCACGTATCCCTCACATAGATAAGTCGGCGTTCGGCCCGACCGCGAGAGCCTGCTAGGATCGTGGTCTGGGCTCTGCCGCATTTCCAATTCCCATGCAAGGTTCTTCCGGTTCGTCCGGACGCTTCCAGAGCGAAGCGATGAGGACGATCATGAAACTGTTCGATTGGCGGGAACGCCAGCCTGTGCGTGTCGGGTTCGGAAGAGCCGGTGGTGGAAACTTCTCGGATCCAGGTGGCGGCGCGCCCGGTAGCCTTCCGCCTCCGCCATCACCCGTATTGCCGCCGGATTTCGAGAGCCGCTCTGCGGTTGAGGCTGCGGATATCGACAACGAAGTCAGCTTTGTCCGTACGGCCGGGTACTCAGTGCCGGGGGACGGCGGCGGCGCACTCTATGTTCGTGTCGCGCCCGAGCCTGGGCACGAGCTTAAGATCCAGTCAGCCGACGGGGCATTCTGGGAACTCGTTGCCGAGGGCGGTCTGGTTACCGAGAAACAAGCGGGCGGCATTGGTGATGGGGTCGCCGATGACACTCAGGCCATCCAGAACGCGATAGATTTTGCAGTCTACTACGAGCAGAACAATGGCAGTGCTCAGGCCGTCGAAGTGCGCATCATCGGTCCTCTTTGCCGGACCACAGATACCATTCACATTGGATATGGCGAGGGCTTCCATGGTGTCGTGGTGCGCGGGGTCGCAAACAAGCGCCGCGCCGAGACATCGAATGTCGGCACGGCCATTTTGGCCAGTTTCACGGATCGGCCGATTGTAAACATTCAGGGTGCCAGGATCACCGAGTTCTCGGATATATGGCTGAACGGCGCTTTGCCAACGACCGCCATTGACTTCCTCGGCACCGAGCCGACCCAGGAAAGCGCCTGGGATGCGCTTGGCGGCAATGGTCGCTACAACCCTTGTGCAGGGATCACGATCGACGCTTATTCCGGACCCCGGCCTGCGCAATCCTACCCTGACGCGACATATCCTGACTTCCTGCAACCGATCGCCCAGTACGACAAGAGACCCTCTTCTGATGTGATTATCTCGCGCGTCGGGATACAGCGCGTGAACACTGCTATCGCAGTGCAGCCATGTGATTTTGACGGGAACGGCGATTTCCTGAAAATCCGGGACTGCAATCTGGATTGCTGCAAATACGGGATCTCGATTGGCAACAGTCAGTCGCGCAATGTCGAGATCCGCAATGTGACTGGCTCCGAGATGTTCGTGTTCATGACCAACTCGGCGCATGGCAAACAGGTGGGGCGCTTTGGCGGGCCGATTGAGAACTGCTCGTTCGGTGGCTACATGGGCAATGTCTTCAGGTTCAACCGCTCGGCGTTGCTGGGGACGATGCTGTTCCAGAATTTCTATGCCGAGAGTCTCCACCGCATCGGGGATATGACCGGGAACTCGGGTTCGGAGGGCTCCATCACCTTCGAAAGCAGCCAGTTCGTGTTTCGCCACAACGAGACAACCGGTGTTCCACCGAACATCCTGGCTGGCGTAAACGACACCGAAATGGTGTTCCGCGGATGTGCATTCTCGCGCGTCCCGTCTGTCTTTTCCATGACGATGCCGAATGTCCAGATGGAGCAATGCCGGACATCCGTGGATGGACGTGCCAGCGGAACGATCGATCGGTATCTCGCGTTCGCGCACAACGCGACGTCAGGCGGCATGGTCCTCGATCCGTTCGGCCTTCGACCGCAAGGCATCGGTTTCACCCAGTTCAATCTGAATACGGGCGCGGCGATAGGATCGGTTCTGCCGCGAGAGGTTATCTACAGAGACTCGGATCGAACGACATGCATACCCATCGCGATCTGGGATTACCGTCACAAGGGCGAGCTTTACGGCACGACAAGGCGCAAACGCTTTCCGGTCTTCAACCGCCAGAAGCAAACCCATTTTTCGAGTGTCAGCCTCGCCAACAAGACACTGACATTGGTGTTCCAGACCCTGTCGGATCAGGAGGCCATGCGCCAGGGCGTCGAGGCCGGGGACATCATCCGCGACGTGGACACGGGGATGGTGTTCTTCATCCGGGCACGCACAGGCACCACGGTCACGGCCGAAGCGCAGAACAATTTCGTCAGCAATGGTGGCGGTGGGTTCAATACGCTTGAACCGTTCTCGACCACCACCGGCACTTTGCAGTTCATGCCAAGCCGTCTATATACGCCCGGGTTCACAACTCTCGGGGATTTCACCGTCGGCTCGAACGTTGCGGCAAATGCCGGGCGGAATGACGGGTTCTCGGCCTATCTGAGCACCGATATCGCAGTGGGAGATTTCTTGTTCGCTGATCTTGATCCGGACTTGATTTTCTCAGGCGGCGAGGCCGAAGTCACCGGGGTCAACAGCGCCGCGCGGACAATCACCTTTGCCGGCAATGCACGGAACGCGGTGGGCAGGAAGATCCTGCCGCTCTGGATCCGTCAACCGCCGCCCAATTCCTAGCGCCGGGTTGCAGTCACAAAGAACAGGCTCGGCGCACGCCCGCCGAGCCCGCTTGGCAGAACCGGGTCGAAGCCGTCCAGAGAGTTTATCTCGAACCCGTGCTGCTCAAAGAATGGGAGGATCTCCGGGCGCCCCATGGTGAAATGCGAATAGTCCAGAAACGCCTCGCCGCCCTGAGCCGCTGGCAGCAGCCAGGATTTGATCTGATTGGCAAATCTCAGCGGACTGCGCGAGTTCGGCAGCGAGATCACGACCTGCCCACCAGGTTTCAGCACCCGCGCGAATTCTCGCATGGCGGCAGCCGGTTCCGGCAGATATTCCAGCACGCTCAGACACACGATCCCATCAAAGCTTTCGTCTTCATAAGGAAGCTGTTCGATCGTCTCGATCACCGAAAAGTCTGTGTGATCCCTCTCACTATGGGTCCGCGAGAGGGCCTCTGCCGCACCGATCATTCCCGTGGCCGCATCCACGCCCGTGACGTCAGAGCCCCGTTCGGCCAGCATCCTTGCAAAGTAACCGCTGCCACATCCGGCATCCAGCCATGCGCCCTCAAGGTCCAGATGTGGAACAATCCGGTCACTGAAGAAAGCGGCGCGGCGTTTGAAGCCGCCCGAGGAGTAACGCTCGGCCCAGCCACGGGCGAGCCGCTCGTGATGGCGAACGGCGGCTTCACGCGATCTGGCCTGCTCGGCTTTGATCGCTTCTGGGCCATCTTTACGGTAGTCACTTGGAGGATCAGGTTCTTCTGCCTGTACAGCGCCCGGATGCGGCAGGCCGTTGCCCGCTGCGATATCCTGATAGGGGTGGCCGGTCAGCCGCATCTCGTACTGTTTGAACTCCTGCACCCGATATCGCTCGGTGCGCAAGCGTGCCCAGATCCAGCCAACGCGCCCCGCGCGCCAGGCGCCCACCCAGAGGAGGTGGTAGAGATAAAGCCCCAGAAAACGCCCAGGCAGTTTCCAAAGATGGCGTTTCAACCACATGCGCCGCTGGTACGCTGTACCGAACAGCCGCGGCGTGTCGGCGAACTGATAGCCGTGAAACTGCGCAACCGCCTCGGCCGTCGAATATCGGTTCTGCTTGTCGAACCAATGATGCAGGTTCGGGCTGTCGTGATGCTCCATTTCGCCTTGCAGCTCGCTGACACGGCCCTCGATCACGGGATGTTCGTTGACGATGACATCCGAGAACCGGCAACTGCCCTGGCGCCAGATCCGCAGGACGTTGTTGCGAACAGGCATCGGCTTGCCCATCAGCCAGAGCCGACGCTGGAATCCAAAGCCGTCAAACTGATCTGCCTCCAATGCCCGCGCGACAGTTGCCTTCAACTCGTCCGTGATCCGCTCATCCGGGTCCAGCTTCATGACCCAAGGCGTCCGAACCGGCAGCTTGCTGACGGCAAAATTCCACTGGTCGCCAAAATCGCGGAACCGTCGTTGGATCACATGCACGCCGTGTTCCAGTGCAATATCCACTGTGTCGTCGATGGAGAAGCTGTCCACCAGGAAAACCTGCTCGGCAAAACCTTCCAGATTGCGCAGCACCGCACGCATATGGTGCGCCTCGTTCAGCGAGATCATGATGACGGAGAGGGGCAAGGTCATGTGGTTCTCTTCACTTCGTGTCGACCCAATCAGGGGCAGGGGACCCCTGTCCTTGTCGCAACCACTCATAGGTCTCGAGCATCCGAACGGCAATATGGTCCCATCCGTACTCGCGGGTCATCCATGCGCGGCCGTTCAGCCCCATCTTGGCAAGTGCATCGCGAGGACGCGACATCGCATCCACCAGAGTCGCTGTCAGTGCGGTTCGGGATCTGTCGATCCACCAGCCACAGTTCTCGGTTTCAAGCCCCTGCCACGGGGTGCCTTTTGTTGCGATGACGGGAGTACCCGCAGCCAGTGCCTCGGCAACAGTCATGCCGAAATTCTCTGTCTTGGATGGCAGAATGCAGAGGTCTGCGGACCGGTATTCTGTGGTTTTTGCATTGCCGAAAGCAGGGCCCACGATATTGACATCCCTCAAGTCCGCAGTGTCTGCCTGACGCTGCAGTGCTTCCGCGTGTCCACCGACATCGGGTCCGACAATGCGAAACTGCCATCCCTGTCTGACGTCGGCAGAGAGACCACCCCACGCATCCAGTAACAGATCCAGACCCTTGATCGGATGCACGCGGCCGACGAACAGCAGTGTTCTGACCCGAGCGGGGGCAGAGGTGCTCATGGCTGGCAGGTCGATCCCGTTGGGCAAGGTTACGACAGGCTTCGTCACACCGAAGGCGCGCAGCTCGTTCAATTCCTTGGGCGCGGTTGCATGGTAGAGCGCTGCAGCGTCGAAGGCTCTTCGCTGTGCAAAGGTCCAGAATGCGCGCTTGACCCGGCGCGAACGGGCAAGAGCTGGCTCTGCCAAAGTGCCCCTTGGTGCGAGGACCAATGGAATGTCTGCCCGCCGCGCGGCCTGTCCAGCATAGACGTTGGGCCAAAGCCAGATGGAATGATTGTGGATCAGGTCAGCTTTCTCAGCTTCGGCAAAGAGCGCAGCACGCATGGTGGGCGAGGGGTGCAGTTTGCTTGGCCAACCTCGCTCGGCATGCAGAAGATGGCGGAACCCCGAAGAGGGTGGCAGCACGCTCTCGACCGCGCTTTTGCTCTGAGTCATCAGTGTCACGTCCGCTCCGGCCCTGCCAAGCGCACGGCACATTGCAGGCACGGAATAGGACGGCCCGCTTGCCTCGACGGATACATGGGGCACAACATGGATCAGCCGCATCGGTCATCTACTTCCGTTTTCAAGGAAACTCTGCGATCGGACGCTGGTTCCCAGTCCTTCATCTTGCCTGAAATACCTCGGAGGTACGGAGGCAGAGCCTCCGTTTGGCCCGGCACGGGCCAGGATGGCGCAGCCTCTACCACACCTGGACCTGCTGGCGGAGAAAGCCACAGCTGTCGACCACCCGCTTGCCGTCCAGATCCGACAGTCGGATGTTTCGAAACGCCGAGTGGGCAGTCAGGAACACAATGATATCGGCGCGGTCCAGTGCATCCCTGAAATCCGCGAGATCTGCGCCTTTCAATGCGTCCGGGAGGTCGTTCACATATGGCTCGACCACGAGCACCTGACCCAATTCGCGGAAAAGAAGCTGGTGAACAACCTCGAGCGACGGGCTTTCACGCAGATCGTCCACATCGGGTTTGTAGGCCAGTCCGAGGCAGGCAATCACAGGCGGTGTGTTGCCGCCGATCTCCCCGGCCCGTTCCGCGATACGCTCCACGACCCAAGCGGGCTTGCCATCATTGATCTCGCGGGCCGTGCGGATGAGCCGAGCCTGCTCCGGCGCACTGTCCACAATGAACCAGGGATCCACGGCGATGCAGTGTCCGCCGACACCGGGGCCGGGTTTGAGGATGTTCACCCGGGGATGCTTGTTCGCCATGTCGATCAGTTCCCAGGGGTCGATCGCCAGCGCATGACAGATCAGCGAGAGCTCGTTCGCGAACGCGATGTTCACGTCACGAAAGGCGTTCTCGGTCAGTTTCGCCAGCTCTGCAGTGCGTGCGTCCGTGATGTGGCAGGTGCCCTGAACGGCCAGCTTGTAGAATCCCTCGGCCCGGGCCGCACAGTGCCGCGTCATGCCGCCCACGATCCGATCATTGTGCACAACCTCGTGTAGCACCTTGCCCGGCAGTACGCGTTCCGGGCAGTGGGCCACTTGAACCTCGGCCAGATCGCCTTTCTGATGCGGAAAGCTCAGGTCAGGGCGATCGTCGGCCAGCCAACGCGATAACTGCTCCGTCGCGCCTACGGGCGAGGTGGACTCGAGGATTACCAAGGCACCCTTGCCGAGATGAGGCGCGATCATCCGGGCGGCGTGCTCGACATAGCTCAGATCTGGGGCATTGCCGTCCTTGAACGGCGTGGGTACCGCAATCGCATAGACATCCGTTGCGGCCACCTCGGTAGAGGCCTTCAGCTTTCCTGCTTCAACAACGCGGCCCAGCATTGCTTCGAGGTTCGGCTCAACAATATGCGGGCGGCCCGCATTGATCGAGGACACGGTATCCGCGTTCACATCGACGCCGTGCACCTCAAGCCCTGCATCCGCGAACACGACGGCAGTGGGCAAGCCGACATAGCCAAGTCCGACAACCGAGAGCGAACGGGTCATGCCAGTCCTTTCATGGGGGAATCTCCGGTCAGGATGCGTACGATCCGGTTGGAGGCCGCCCCGTCGCCATATGGGTTGTGTGCGCGCGACATCGAATAATGTGCCGTGTCATCGTCCAGAAGGCGCGTGGCTTCCGCTTCGATCCGGTCGGTGTCAGTACCGACGAGCAGCACCGTGCCTGCATCCACCGCCTCGGGCCGCTCGGTGACGGTGCGGGTTACCAGGACTGGCTTGCCAAGCGAAGGGGCTTCTTCCTGAATGCCGCCCGAGTCGGTGATGACCAGATGGGCCTCGCGCATCAGCCAGACAAAGGGCAGATAGGATTGCGGCGCGGTCAAATGCACGTTCGCTGCGTTGCCCAGCACCTTGTCTGCGGCGGCACGGACGAGCGGGTTCAGATGCACTGGATAACACACCTGAGCATCGCCTCTGGAAGCCAGCCTGGCGAGGGCGGCACACATTGCCTCCAGTCCCCCGTCGAAACTCTCTCGCCGATGGCCTGTGACGAGGATCAGCCGGCGGGTCTGATCTCGCCATGGGAAGAGCCGCGCCATCTCGGCCTCTCGTCCCGGCAGTACCCGCTCGGTGATATGCTGCAACGCATCGATCACCGTGTTTCCCGTGACGTGGATTGCGGCTTTGGGTACGGCTTCGGCCAGCAGGTTGGCCTGCGCGCGGGACGTGGGCGCAAAGTGCCATTTCGCCAGCCGCCCGGTGATCTGCCGGTTGGCTTCCTCGGGCCATGGGGCGGTTAGGTCGTGTGTTCGCAGCCCCGCTTCGACATGGCCCACTGGCACGCCCGCATAAAACCCGGCCAGAGCCGACGCCATCGACGTCGTGGTATCCCCATGCACCAACAGCGCATCGGGTTTTTCGTCCGCTAGAACGCCTGCCATGCCGTCCAGCACAGCAGTCGTTACATGAGTCAGGGTTTGCCCTCTTCGCATGATGGCAAGATCCCGGTCAGGCGTGATATCGAAGACCTCAAGCACTTGTGCCAACATCTCGGCATGCTGTCCGGTTACGCACACCCGCGAGTCTATGTCGGGCGCTGCCGCCAGCGCATGCACGACTGGCGCCATCTTGATGGCTTCTGGCCGGGTCCCGAACACTGATAGAACGCGCATTGCATCAAACCTGTACATCCCCGGCGCGGTCCTACGGTGCTGGCACGCACCTGTCAAAGACCGCATCTCTCGTTAACGCGGGATGGGTAAAGATCCCATTGGCATTCGCTGCGGCATGGTCCCTGCTTTCAACATTTGGACAGTGTGCTAGAGAGCGCGCGTGCAGCGTCGAGGAGTCCGGTCAAGCCCATGCGACAGATCATTCAGAGCCTGAAGGACGGGACCGTCACCGTGGCCGAGGTTCCTGCGCCCCGCTGCGGAAAAGGGCAGGTGCTGATCCGGACGCGGGCCAGTCTGATCTCGGTCGGCACAGAGAAGATGCTGCTGAACTTTGGCAAGGCTGGCTGGCTGGGCAAGGCGCGGCAGCAACCCGACAAGGTTCGCCAGACCATTGAAAAGGTGAAAACCGACGGGTTGGGCGCGACCATGGATGCGGTGCGCGCCAAACTCGATCAGCCGATCCCGCTTGGCTATTGCAATGTCGGCGAGGTCATTGAGGTGGGCGCTGGCGTGGCAGATCTGGTGCTGGGCGATCTGGTGGCGTCGAACGGGGCGCATGCCGAGATTGTCGCGGTTGGGCGCAATCTGGTTGCAAAATTGCCAGAAGGCGTAACCGAGGCGGATGCAGCTTTCACCGTGATCGGCGCGATTGGGCTGCAAGGTATCCGGCTTGCGTCGCCGACAATGGGCGAGTGCGTCGCCGTGATCGGGCTGGGACTGATCGGGCTGATGACCGTCCAGATGCTGCGCGCGCAAGGCTGCCGTGTGCTCGGGATTGACCTTGATCCCTCGCGGCTTGAACAGGCCCGTGCCTATGGGGCTCAGACTGTTGCTGCGGGCGACCGGGCCGAAGTGCTGGAAGTGGCCGAGGCGTTCTCGCGCGGGCGAGGCATTGATGCCGTGCTGATCACGGCCGCCACTGACTCGAACGAACCGGTGACCCAAGCTGCCCATATGTCACGTCCCCGTGGGCGCATTGTGCTGGTCGGCGTCACCGGTCTGGAACTGAGTCGCGCAGATTTCTATGAGAAAGAACTGAGCTTTCAGGTCTCATGCTCCTATGGTCCGGGCCGGTATGATACGGCATATGAGGATGGCGGGAACGACTATCCCATCGCTCATGTACGTTGGACCGAACAGCGCAATTTCGAGGCTGTGCTGGATCTGATGGCAGCAGGGCGGCTCGAGCTTGCCCCGCTTCTGACCCACAGGATCCCGCTGGAAGAGGCGCGCGCGGCATATGACAAGCTCGATGGTGCGCTGGGCGTATTGTTGGAGTACCCGCTCGAACAGCAGGCGTCTGTTGCGCATAGCGTCAGCCGCACTGCTTCCAAATCCAGCCACGGAACTTCAAACGCGCCCATAATCGCCATGATCGGGGCGGGGAACTATGGCGGGCGTGTGCTGGCGCCTGCTTTTGCCAATGCGGGCGCTGTGCTCCACTCGATCGTCAGCGCCAAGGGCGTCTCCGCCACTCATATCGGCGCGAAACACGGGTTTGCGAATGTCTCTACCGATGCGGACAGTGTATTGTCATTGCCCGATGTTGATACGATTGTCATCGCGACCCGCCACAATGCGCATGCTGGCACGGTTCTGCAGGCGCTGGAGCAGGGAAAACATGTTTTCGTCGAGAAACCGCTTTGTCTGACAAAAGCAGAGGCTGACGCGGTCGAGCAGGCCGCTGCGGCCTCTCCCGACTGCCATGTGATGGTGGGGTTCAATCGTCGATTTGCCCCTCTGATGGTTCTGGCGAAGGAAAAGTTGACAGCCGTCAACTCTCCGAAAGCCGTTATCATCACGGTGAATGCGGGCGCTGTCCCGGCTGATGATTGGCAACATGACCCGGCCATTGGTGGTGGGCGGATTGTCGGTGAGGGCTGTCATTTCATAGACCTTGCGCGGCACCTTGCTGGCGCTCCCATCGTCAGCTTGCAGGCTCTGGCCCTGGATCACGGGGGTGCAGGGATTCCACCCGACCGTGTGCAGATGCTGCTGGGTTTTGCCGATGGGTCCACCGCCACGATCCAGTATCTGGCGAATGGCAACAAGGGATTCCCGAAGGAACGGATCGAGGTGTTCTGCGCGGGCCGCATCCTGCAGCTCGACAACTTCCGCACACTTCGCGGGTGGGGATGGTCGGGTTTTTCAACGAAACGAACCTGGCGACAGGACAAAGGAAATGCTGCAGGCGTTGCCGCGTTCTGTGACGGGATCAGAACTGGTACACCTCCGATTGCGCTGGACGAAATCCTCGAAGTCTCGCGCTGGGCGATCCGCGCGCAGGCGGCGGTTCAGGGCTGATACCGCATGGCTGAGGCGCCAACGGAACCCAATGCCGGACCAACGAGCGGATTTCTGCGCGATACCCTTCGCAACGCCACAGGCAGTCTGATCCTGTTCAGCGCGCGCTTTGTAGCGCTTGCTGTCATCGCGCGCACGCTGGGAGTAGAAGCCTTTGGCGTGGTCGCGCTTGCCATCCTTTCTGCGGACCTGATGGTTATGCTTTTGCTGGCAGGCCTGCCGGGCGTGATCGTCCGCTTTCTGCCGATCCTTAACACAGCAGCCAGACCGGAGTTTCGGGTGCTCAGGCGACGCTGGCTTCTGGCTTCGGCCGGGCTGCTGATCCTTGTTGCGCCGTTGGTTGGGTACCTGGTCTTGGATCTGACGGGTGGGCTGATTGTGCTTTTTGCCTGCTGGGTTGTTGCAGGCGCCGTGCAGGCCGCGTCACTGGCCGAGATCCAGGGCGCCATGCGCTTCGATCTTGTGGTCTGGTCCCTGTCACTGGGTGCGCTTGCACTGCTTATGGGGGCGGTCTTGGTTGTGCTGGTGCCGACATTGGCCTCTGCATTTGTTGCATTGGGGGCAGCCCCGCTGGCGCAGCTGCTGCCATGGTTCATGTTGGCCCGGCATGAGGCCAGGCTGGAGGGCACAGCCCAAATGCCGTCCGGATCCGAGATCATCCGCTATGGCACGAACGTATGCGTCATCGCGGCGCTGACTGCGATCGTGTGGAGCCGTGGAGAGTTGTTCGTGGTCGAGGCGCGGCTTGGCGAGACGACGCTTGGCCACTATGGCGCAGCTGTGACTTTGACGGCAATGGTATGGCGTCTGACAGGGCTGCTGCAGGGCGCCGTCACGCCGCATCTGTCACGTCGATTGCAGACCGAGCAGGGCGTCGGGCCGTTTCTTGCGGACATGACGCGGCTGACCATGACAATCGCTGGTATCGCGGCACTTGGTATTGCGTTGTTCGGCTTCGAACTGGTCAATCTGATTTTTGGTGTGGAATACGCGCCTGCCGGGGCACTCCTCGCAGTCATGGCGCCGGGCATCGCAATGGCAGGTGTGACGACAGTGACCCTCGGCGTTCAACTGATGTCGAACGCGAGAGTGCCGAGGAACGCGCTGATATGCGGCGCGATCTCACTGCTGGGGCTTGCATGGTTTATGTCCGGATGGTTCGGGGCAGAAGGCGCGGCGACAGCCCGAATGCTGACCATGTGCGGCGTCGCGGTGGCCATGCCTCTTTGGCTGATCTGGAAAGGGTCTGGCCCGCTTGGCAAGCAGATTCTGCTGGAGCTTTGCGGAACCATTCTCCTGGTCGCAGCTGGTTCCGCAATTTCACTTTTCGCGGATCTTGGCTTTGTGGAACGCGCGCTGCTGTGGCTGGTCGTCTCTTACGGTGTGCTGGTCCGGGCGACCGGAGCCTGGACGCCTCCTGCGATGATGCGCCAGACGCTTGGCATGTTGCGGGCACTCTGAGAAATGCCAGAAGAGGGCAAAGGATGACCCGGACCATTGCGCTCGTTGTGCCTTCCATGGCGAACACTGCTGGAGTGACTGCCGTCGCCGAGTTTATAATGCGGGCGGTTCTTGATCAGAGCGATTACCGGCTGAAGGCGATCTCTCTGGCAACTGCTGCACGGGATGCCGACAGCGTTCTGCTGACGTCTCCGAGGTCATGGTTTCGCGGGGTCACAACCTCGGCGGGGGATTTTCGTGGGACACCGTTCACCCATGTCGGCGCCTGCTGCGCTGAAATCGAAACCCAGCGCCTGAAACAACGTGCTGCTCTGACCCGAGAGCTTGCGGACGTGGATCTCATTCAGGTCGTGTGCGGAGCGCCCGCATGGGCGAGGCCCGTGATCGGCCTCGGTGTGCCGGTCTGTCTGCAGGTAGCGACATTGGTTGGCGTTGAACGTGCAACGCGTGATGCGGAACTGACAGGAGTATCAGGCGTATGGCGGCGCATGATGACACGGCAAGTCACGCGGATGGAGTCGCCTGCGTTGCGCGCTGTCGACTGCGTTCAAGTCGAAAACCCCTGGATGTACGCCCATGCCGAACAGGCCACTTCAGGTTCGGGAACCGAGGTTGTCATGGCCCCTCCAGGTGTCGACGACACGCTTTTTCAACCCGCTGACATGCGCCCCAATGGGCCGGGATATCTGCTTGCCGTGGGCCGCATGTCTGACCCGCGCAAGAACCACATGCTGCTGCTCGAAACCTATCGCAGGCTGCACGCTGAACTGGCCGAGCCCCCCCGCCTTGTGCTTGCAGGCGCCACCGGACCGACGGAGATGTTCCGCAAGAAGGCGCAGGAATTGCGGCTGGAAGACTGGATTGATGTTCATCTGAAGCCAAGCAAGCCGGATCTTGCTGCGCTCTATCGCGGAGCCCGGGCCTTTGCGCTGACCTCTGATGAGGAAGGTTTTGGGGTTACATTGGTCGAGGCGATGGCATCGGGCACACCGCCCGTCTCGACCCGCTCGGGCGGGCCAGACGGCATTCTGACCCATGGCATGGATGGGTTTCTGGCAGATTGCGGGGATGCAGAGGGCCTTGCGCGGCATCTGGCGCCGCTTTTCACGGATGATGCACTTAACCTGCGGATATCCAAGGCTGCGCGTCACACCGTCATGGACCGGTACAGCGCGCGTGCGGCGGGGCAGGTTTTTCTGGACATTTATCATAGGCTTCTCACGCCGGATGGGGCAGGGCGAAGCGTATGACACAACAGTTCGTGTTTTGCAGCGGAGACATGCTATGCTAACGTTTCGAAGTGTGGTTTTGGTATGCTTTTCCGCTGTTGGTGACCGCAGTTAAGGGAATCGCCAAGGTTTGAGCGGATGGTCTGTCAGGAATGTGCGGGCAGACGAGCGGCGTGGCCGAGAAACGGGCCGCGTAAGTGGGATGGAAGGATGGCCCTGTGAACGAACTCAGAGCCAAGGGCTATGCGGTGCCGGGGCAGGCCACATCCGTAACAACGCGCCATGAGCCGCAGACGCAGAACAGCAAGAATGCACTGGGGATCCTCTGGCGCCGTAAATGGCTGATTGCGGCCATTATCATCAGCTGCGTGGCGTTGGGCGTTTATATCACCAAGTCGATCACGCCGACCTTTTCCGCCGCTGCGACATTGAAGCTGGACGTCTACCAACCCGGGATTGCAGGCGTCGAAAGTGTCGTGACAGGGATCACGGCAGATACGCGCGAGATTCGCAGCCAGTTGCAAATAATCCGCTCGCGGAGCCTTATGGGCCGCGTTGTTGATGCCATGAATCTCACCGAAGACCCGGAGTTCAACGCACAACTCCGGAACCAGTTGGCCGCGGCACGGCAGGCACAGGAAGGTGATGGCTGGTTCACGAGCGTGCTTGAGATGATCGGCCTCGGAGGCTCTGGCGGTGTGCAGGAGCAGGCTCCCCTGCTGTTGCCGGACGAAGTTCGCGAGCGTGCAATCGACGCTCTGATCGGCCGGGTCAGCGTGTTGCCTGTGCACTTCTCGTTTGTGTTCAGCGTATCGGTTGTGACCCAGGATCCGGTCAAATCGGCCGCGATCGCCAATACGATCACCCAGCAGTACATTCTCAATCAGATCGAGGTGAAGTACCAGGCGACCGAACAGGCCACGACATGGTTGTCCAATCGCGTCGCGGAACTCAAAACCTCGCTGGAGACAGCCGAGGAGGCCGTGGAGGTCCATCGGGCCAAACATCAGCTTGCCAATGCCAGTGTGGTCAGTCAGCTTTCGCAACGACTGGCGTCACTCAGGAACACGTCTGCAGATGCGATCGCGGGTCGGGAAAACGCTGTCGAGAAGCTGAACGCATTGCTCGCAGCGGTGAGTCAGGGCGATCTTTCGACAATCGCCAATCTGACGGGCTCGATCCGGTTGGAGAACCTTGCTCGGACGATCACGCAAAATGGCGGTCCGCGCGCACAGTCGAATTCGACAGCGATGACCCGGTTCAATCTGGAACTGGAGCAGGTCACGACGCGCCTGCAACGCGAAATCTCGCAGTCAGATGCCAGTCTCGCATCTTTGAACGAACAGATTCGAGAGCTTGAGCAACGTCAGGATACGCAGGGTGCAGAGTTGGTGACCCTGCGTCAGCTTGAACGCGAGGCGCAGGCAGCAAGTGTGATCTACGAGACGTTTCTGAGCAGATTGAAAGAAACCTCCGTTCAGCAAGGTGTGCATAAGGCGGATTCGATTGTCATCTCGGAGGCGCGTGTTCCGATTGCCAAGTCTTTCCCGCGTTATCGGGTAACTCTGTCGGCGGCGCTGATAATTGGTGTGCTTATGGCGGCAACAATTGTCGCGATCCTCGAGATGATCGACCAGACGTTCTCTACGCCTGACGAGTTGGAGCAGTTCACGGGTCTTCCAGTTTTGGGTCTGATCCCAAGTGCACCGATCACTGCACGCGGGAACGTGCTGAAGTTTGCGATGTCCAGGCCGACATCGCCGTTTGTCGAGGCCGTTCGAAACTTGCGAACATCTGTCCAGTTGTCAGGTGTCGATGGCGACGTGAAGGTCGTTGCGCTGGCCTCGGCAGGAGAAGGCGAAGGCAAGACTTTGCTGACCATGGCGCTCGCGCATTCGAGTGCGACGCAGTTGAATCGCCGCGTGCTGGTTATGGATTGTGATCTTCGACGACGCAGACTCACCTCGGAACTGGGTGGACGTGGCATTCCTGGCATCATCGGCTACTTCGGCGGTAAGAAATCAATCGACGAGATCATTCACCCGCATGAAACGGGCGAGTTCGACGTGATCTATGCGGACAAGTCGCCAAAGATTACCGCAGACATATTTGCCTCGCAGAAATTTGCGCATCTGATGGAAGAATTGCGCGAACGCTATGATCTGGTCATTATTGATACACCGCCGGTGCTTGCGTTGACGGATATTCGGGTGATTGCGAACTATGTCGATCTTGTGCTGTTCTCGGTGTCATGGAAGCGTACGAAGCGTCGGCTTGTGCGCGCGGCCCTGACGGCCTTGCATCTTACCAAACCCAAACGCGTGGCCACAGTCTTCAACCGGATGAATATCGGCAAGTCGATTGGCTACTACGGCAGTTACTATTACAACTGACGCCGGGGTCGCTTGAGACCCCGCTGCAAACAGGGGGTCAGGATGGCACAAACAGCAATAGTTACGGGTGCAGGAACCGGTGTTGGACGCGCGGCAGCGCTTGCTCTGCTAGGTGTTGGCTGGAATGTTGCCATTGTCGGGCGGCGTGAGGCGCTTCTGCAGGAGACGGCTGACCTGGCAACGGACGGCACGGCAATGCTTTGCCCTTGCGATGTTACGGACTGGCCCGGTGTCGAGGCTTTGACCAAGGATGTCGCGACGCGTTTTGGTCACCTAGACCTCTTGTTCAATAATGCAGGCGCCGGAGTGCCACCCAAGACGATCGACGAGATGTCTGTGGAAGACTGGCGCCTGGTGGTCGATGTCAACCTGAACGGCGCTTTCTACTGCGCAAAGGCTGCTTTCGCCCAGATGCGCGCGCAATCCCCGCAAGGCGGCCGGATCATCAATAACGGATCAATCTCGGCCCATGTGCCGCGGCCGGGCAGCGCGCCATATACTGCCACAAAACATGCGATCACAGGATTGACACGAACGCTGTCGCTGGATGGACGGGCCTACAATATAGCGTGTGGCCAGATCGATATCGGGAATGCGGAGACGCCAATGACGGAACGGATGGCCGAGGGCGTTCCGCAAGCTGATCTTTCGATCGCTGTCGAGCCCCGGATGGACGTAGCGCATGTGGGCAAGGCAGTGCTGGATATGGCTTCAATGCCGCTGGAGAGCAATGTGCAGTTCATGACCATCATGGCAACGAAGATGCCGTTTATTGGGCGGGGTTAAGCAGGTTTAGGCAAGCGTTGCCTCCAATGCACTGGAAAATCTGTCAACAAGCAACCCAATTTCATCTTCGTCAAATATGAAGGGCGGGGCGAGCAGAACATGGTCGCCTTCCACCCCATCGCGGGTTCCTTGCATCGGGTAACACATCAGCCCGGCCTCGAATGCTGCTGCTTTCAGACGCGGTGCGATCTTGAGCTTGGGATCAAACGGACGCTTGTCGTCACGGTCTTCGACGATCTCTATGCCGCGAAACAGACCGCGTCCTCGAATGTCCCCCACGTTCTGATGTTGTCCGAACCGGCTTTCCAATGCCTCGGCAAGACGCGCGCCGGTCTCATTCACCCGGGGGAGCAAACCCTGACCCTCAATCACATCAAGGACGGCAATTCCCGCTGCGCAGGCGGCTGGATGACCGAGATAAGTATGCCCATGCTGGAAAAAACCCGAGCCCGCAGCGATTGTGTCGTAGAGTTCCGCTGTGCACAACATCGCGCCGATCGGTTGATACCCAGCACCCAGGCCCTTGGCTATACACACCATATCGGGTGAGATGCCGTCAGCCTCGCAGGCAAAGAGATGACCCGTCCGACCCATCCCGCACATGACTTCATCCAGGATCAACAGAACACCGTACCGGTCGCATATCTCGCGGATCCTGCGGAAATAGCCCGGCGCGGGGGGCACTGCTCCGAGGGTCGCACCGACCACGGGTTCAGCCATGAAAGCCATCACGGTTTCAGGCCCGAGGCGGAGGATTTCGTCCTCCAGTGCTTGTGCCGCGCGCAGGCCATACTGCTCCGGGCTCTCGTCATCGCGCCGGTTTACATATTCATAGCACGCTTCAATATGGTTCATCTTGGGCAGAAGCGGCGCAAACGGCGCGCGCCGCCATTCGTTGCCGCCTGCGGCAAGCGCGCCAAGTGTGTTGCCGTGATAGCTTTGCTTTCGCGCAATCAGCTGCGTGCGTTCCGGCATGTTGCGTTCAACGAAATACTGACGGGCCAGTTTGATGGCCGCCTCTGTCGCCTCGGAACCGCCGGACACAAAATAGACCCGGTCCAAGCCTTTCGGCGCTCGGGTGATCAGCATCTCCGCCAGCTTTTCCGCAGGTTCCGAGGTAAAGAACCCGGTATGGGCGTAAGCCAACTGATCCAGCTGAGCCTTGACCGCTTCGATTACCGAGCGATCGCCGTGTCCAAGGCATGAAACTGCAGCGCCGCCTGACGCATCCAGATACCTCTTTCCTGATGCATCGGTCAAAAAGCAGCCCTGGCCCGAGACGGCGACGGGCGGCAGCGCTTTGCTGTGGCGCGGAAAGACATGGGACATCAGGTGGCTCCATTCTGTTCTGTCCGGATCAAGCACGCACATCTGACTGAGCGCGGTACAGTGATCCAGCAACGATCCTTGAATACGTCACGCTCTTTGTCCACCCAAAGCGCACGCTGCTGCAGCCGATGCTTGTGCTTGCAAACGCCTTAGTTCTGACATGGAACTAAAGCAGTGCTTCGATGATCCTCGCATGGATGAGACGAGCCGAGAGCGGGTGTGCAGGTGAGCATGGTCGAGAATCGCGTGCCGGCAATGGCAACCAAAACGGCTGGCGGGCTGGCAAGGCTGGCCTGGAGGTCGCATGTGCTTTTGCTGGTGCTTCTGACAGCTTATGCTGGCCTTTCGCAGGTGATGCGAGGCGCTGACGCACCGGAAGTGTCCTTCGAGCTTGGCCGGATCGTCGACATATTTGGTGTCATTCTGCCGATGTTCGCGCTTGCCCTCATTGCATTCCTATACTTGCGATTGATGTTGATCAGCCGAGGACGCAGCCCGCTCCCTATCCTACGCAGTTGGATCGCCAATATGCCTTGGGTGGATGTGTTTCTGTTCAGGTTCCCGTTGGCAGTCCTGTTTCTGCTGGCAATTCAGGTACTCTACGTCTCGGTCAAGGTGAACATTCCGACCGTTGCACCGTTCTCCTGGGATGCGACTTTTGCCGAATGGGATCGTGCACTGTTCTTTGGGTGGGATCCTTGGGTGCTGACGCATGCTG
Source organism: Paracoccaceae bacterium (assembly GCA_045106875.1). Classification (GTDB taxonomy): domain Bacteria; phylum Pseudomonadota; class Alphaproteobacteria; order Rhodobacterales; family Rhodobacteraceae; genus Thermohalobaculum. The sequence continues at coordinate 20,936 of JBGCFK010000546.1, forward strand.
TTTTCTCTACACCTCTCGCGACAAAGGTGATCGACGGGCTCTACATCGCGTGGTTCTTTGCGGTCTACATCGGGTTTCTGGTGTTCGCGGCGCTGCCAATGTCGAGCTGTCTGCGGCTGGGTTTCATGCTGGCCTTCGGCTTGTCATGGGCGCTTGGCGGGTCGGTGCTGGCGACCATGTTCTCTTCTGCCGGCCCCGTTTACATGGAGCGGCTGTTCGGGGATCCATCCTTCGGGCCGCTCATGGCCCGGCTTCACGAGCAATCCGACATCTACAGCATACAGGCCCTCAGTGTTCAGGAACTACTCTGGCAGGGCTATTTGAACCCGGACGTACAACCGGTCGGGATCTCGGCGTTTCCGTCGATGCACAACTGCGTAATGGTTGTCATCGTGATGGGCGTCATTCACCTGAACAGGCTTGCAGGTGTTCTGATGGGGCTTTTTGCATGCGCCATCGTCATTGGATCAGTGCATCTGGGCTGGCACTATTTCGTCGACAGTCTGGCTGGATGTCTTCTTGGTTGGGGTTTCTGGCTCGCCGGGCTTTGGTTGGCAACCTGGTGGTTGGGACCGGAAGGCCCCAAGCCTCACTCAGCTGCCTGACCCAGCAGATCTGCCCGCGTGCGGACCGCCGCGCGAAAGAAGCTTGTGCCGTCAGAATTGAACTCGACTGTCAGGTCTCCTCCCATCGCATGCATCAGTGCGCGGCTGATGGGCAAACCAAGTCCTGCGCCCTGATCCAGATGCGCACGCTCGCCGCGCGCGAATTTCTCAAAAATCGTACGGGCTTCCGGTGCGCTGACACCGCCCCCATTGTCGATCACATCCAGGTACAGCCAATCGTGGTGGTTTGATGAGCGCACCGTGACCCTTGGCGCGGCATTCTGGTTATACTTGATCGCGTTCGACAAAAGATTCAGCAAAACCTGGCGCAAGCGATCCGAATTGATCTGAGCCAGTGGCTGACGGGCCTCGAGAACTGTATCGACGATCACGTGGTTCTGGCTAGCCAGTGCGGTGATCGTGTCGATGGTGTCGTGCGCGAGGTCATGGACATCTGATTCCAACAGTGGAATGTCCAGACTGCCAGCCTCCAACCGGCTGAGATCAAGGATTTCGTCCAGCAACCGTGTCAGCCGGTTGCTCTCGTCGTTGATGATTCCAAGAAACCGCTGGCGATAGGGCTCTGCCACCCCATCGGGTTCGCGTAATATTTCGGAGAACGACCTGATCGAGGTCATGGGCGTGCGCAGCTCGTGACTGACCTGGCTCAGGAAATCATCCTTGCGGGCATCTGCAGTACGCATCAGTTCATTGGCCTCACGCAACTGGCTTGCGGTTTGCTCCAGTTCCGCGGATTTGTCACTGAGCTGACGTGAGGTTTCGATCAGCCGCTGGGTTTCATCCGCAATGTCGATCAGCTGGTTCATGCCAAGCGGAACCTGCCCGGTGATCTGCGTTACCATGGCATGGGCCGAGGCAGCGCCAACAGATCCCGCAAGCTCACGTTCCAGACGTTGCAGCATCAGATCGGTGGGCTCTGGCAATCCTTGCGTCCGCCCTTGGTCGCGGGCCAGCCGTTCGAACAATCTCAGCGCTGCATCGCGCCCCATGATTCGCTGTGCCAACACAAACAGGGCCTGCACATCGCGCGAGTCTGCCTGAAAGGTGATGTTCCCACCAGACGAGGTGCGGAAAACGTCCACAAACCGCACGGCCTGAATGCGTTCCAACGCGCTTTCCTCGGTGAGAACCGAGAACGACAGGAACAGCAATACATTCACGCCCATGCTGCACACCATGGCGTGCACCAGAGGATCCATCCCGGTCAGACCAAGCAATGCCTGTGGTCGCAGCGCCTCGATCCCAAAAGGCCCATTCGCAAGCACGCCTGCAGAGAACGCCACACCATCACCCAAGCTGGGCAGGAACAGCGTATAGGCCCAAAGCATCACGCCTCCAGCCAGCCCCGCAAGCGCCCCTTGCCGGTTTGCGCCGCGCCAGAAGATACCGCCCAGCAGCGCAGGCAGGAATTGCGCGACACCCGCAAACGCGATCAGACCAATAGCCGCAAGCGATCCAGAACCGCCACTGAGTTGCAGATACAGGTACCCAAGCCCCAGCACCATCGCGATGGACACTCTGCGAGAGGTCAGAAGCAGGTTGCGCACATCGTCTGACACTTCCTTGCCGCGCGTCATGAAACGCAAGGCAATGGGCATGACGATGTGATTGGACACCATGGTCGATACTGCGATCGCTGCCACGATCACCATGGACGTCGCCGAGGAGAACCCGCCAAGGAAGGCAAGCAGCGCTAACTCCGATTGCCCCTCTGCCAATGGCAGCGTCAGCACGTAGAGGTCGGGGTTGCTGCCCAAGGGCATAGTTTTCAGGCCAACCACGGCGATGGGCACGATAAATATGCACATCCCGAATAGGTAAAGCGGGAACAGCCAGGATGCTGTGGCCAGATTTCGCTCGTCCGCGTTCTCGACGACCGTGACGTGGAACTGACGCGGCAGGCATATGACTGCGGTGGCAGAGAGGAACATCAGCGTGGCCCAGCGCGGTCCGAAGATTTCGTCCGAGCCATATATCACGTCGACCGGGACGTCGGCGAAGATCTCGCCCACGCCGCCCGCGCCCACCACGACGAAAATGCCGACAGCGACCAGAGCGATCAGCTTCACGACGGCCTCGACCGCGATGGCCGCGACGACACCGTAATGGCGTTCGCTTGAATCGAGGCTGCGCGTGCCAAAGAGGATAGTGAAGACCGCCATGCCAACAGCGACCCAAAGTGTTGTTGTAGACCCATCGCCGCCGCCCGACACGGCTTGATAGCTCCTTGTGACGGACTGCAACTGAAGCGCGATATAGGGTGTCGTGGCGGTCAGCGCGATTACAGTCACCAGCACGGCGATGCTGGGGCTCTTGCCGAAGCGCGAGCTGATCATATCCGCAATCGAGGTGATGCGTTGCTCGCGCCCGATCCGCACCAGTTTGCGCAACAGCCACCACCAGCCGACAAACACCAGCGTGGGGCCAAGATAGATGGTTATGAACTCCAGCCCGTTGCGCGCTGCGGATCCAACAGCGCCATAGAATGTCCAGGAGGTGCAATAGACAGATATCGACAGCGTGTAGACGATAGGCGAGGAAAGCCAGCGCACCCGGCGGCGTTTGGCCACCCGGTCTACGAGGAATGCAATGACGAAGAGCGCAGCCACATAGAGAAGACAAGCCGCCAGGAGAACGTCGCCAGAGAGCGTCACGGCCCGAAATCCTCGTCACGGTCAGTGCTGCTGAGCGCACGCGCACTGGCCAATGCACCAACGATCATCCCGGCCCAAAGCAGGAACAGAACCGCAAGCACCACTGGAATACCGGCAATCTTGGCCTCGATCTGGAAAATCTGCGCACCGGGTGGCAGCAGCAGGACGCACCCCGCCAGCAGCAGCACCAGAGCGCGTTCCTGGGCCTTTGTTCGTTTGCGAGAGGGCTGTTGTTCGGCCATGGCTCAGCCCGGACGACCATCCGCGAGACTTTGGACCGCGGATACGAGGTCTGCATTCGCGAAGGGCTTGGTCAGAAAGATGTCCGCGCCAGCCTCGATCGCTCGCTCGCGGTCTTCGCGCTGGCCTTTGGCTGTCAGCATCAGGATCGGCAGGTCGCTGCCAGTGTCTTCGGCACGCAACTGGCGCAGCACCTCGATTCCATTGATCTCGGGCAGCATGACGTCGAGGATCAGCACGTCGGGCGGAGCGCTGCGTGCAGCCTGCAGACCTTCACGGCCATTGGCCTGCACAACGACTTCAAACCCGGCCCGGGCGAGCAGAAACTTCAGCGACTCCACGATATTCGGTTCGTCTTCCACCAGAAGCACGCGTTTGGGCATGGTGCGCCCTCCCTAATGGCCTCGATCTCATCGCAAGGCCTTGAGAGTGCAGTACACGACAGATGCCGGGACGCCGCAACGGGAATTTCCGGTTACCCCAGAAGCGGGTCCTCGACGCGGTGGGCGCAATGGGTCCGGGGGCAAACCCGGCAGCCGGGGCCAACTTTCTCGGGGGTGCCAGCCAAGGCATCACCATAGATTGTACGCTCTGCATCCGCAGTGCCCACAACCAGCATGTCGGTCACGAAATGCCGAGGTTCACCGAACCGGACAGCGCCGCTCCTGCGCGCCCTGGCCAGAAAGAGGAACTGTCGTTCGTTCGGCAGAATGACCGATTGGGCATGGATCATATCGGGTGCGCTCTGGGCGCGGAACAGGATCCAGAGAGGACAGCCGATACCATAGCGGGGCAGGGACAGGCCCTCGATCGCAAGATGCTCCAACAGGTTGCCGGCGGCATTCGCCGAGAGGTAGCCGAAGCTGGGGTGTTCATCTGGATCAAGCGCGGTCATGCGTTGGCATATTGTCTGGAAGCCAGTGTTGAACTGCCGTGCCAGGTGCTCGGTATCGTAGTTGCTGCTTGCCGCTACGGTCGAAAACAGGGGGTCAGGCAACAGAATTGCTGTCGCGGTGTAGTCCAGAAGGGCGCTGTCGGCCCGCGCCTTGCCTGCTTCGGTTTCGATCTCGGATTGGTTTGCAACGATCCGGTCGATATCGGGCTGCAGTATGGCAGCGGCGAGTGACCGTGCCGACGTGCGCCGTTGTTCGGGAGTGCCGGGATCCAGTCGCTGTGTCAGCCGGGCAGCTGCCAGATCCAGATCCGGGAAGCGGTTTCCGTGTGTGCGAAACATGGCTTCAACCTCGTCCAGCGGCGTCAGTGTGCGATTGGCCCTGACCGAATTGTCGAAATAGCTCGCCAACGCTTCCCCGACCTTGGTCAGGGCGCGCGACTCATCGACGACAATGCGGTCGAAGCGTCTGCGTTCATCCAGCGTGACGTCCGGAAACTCGGTCAGGATCTCGGATGCAGAACTGAGCGCCGCGATCCGCGTCAGCATCGTGTGGACTGCCTGACTGAGAAACGGGTCATGGGTCAGTTGGTCCGATAACGCGCGCGCGGTCTCCTGTGCAGTTTCCTCGGCACGCGCCATTGCCACGATGCCGCGCGCCCAACCGGGATACCGTCCGATCAGTTCGCCCAGCGCAACCGTCTCGACCCCGGCAGCCTTCAGCGCGGGCAGACCTGCCATGCCTGTCAGTGTGTCGAGAAGACGACGCTCCTGCGCGCCTTCGAGGTCATCGAGGCTGACGCCCAACGCCTCGGCGGTGCGCCGCAGCAAAGGCCCGGCGATTCGGCGTTTGTTGCGCTCGATCAGGTTCATGTAACTGGCGGAAATCTCGAGGCGGCGTGCCAATTCGGCCTGAGTCATGCCAATCTGGCGCCTGCCTTCACGAATTCGCGTGCCGAGGATCGCTTGGGTCGACATGCTGCTCCCTTGTTTTTCACGACTTTTTTGCGCCGCAATGTAAATAATTTACAGATGCGCTGCATCGCATCAAGATTTATTGACAGAGAAAGACATATTTTTCAAGCACTTGTTGCGACTTTGACTTGGATCAGTGATAAGGATTGACGGGCGCGACCTACTTGTGACGCCCAATGAGAAACGTTCAGGGAGAACAATCATGAGCAAACTGATCACAAGCCGTCGTGATCTGCTGAAGGGCAGTGCTGCGGTTGGCGCCGGCCTCGCGATGCCGACGATCTTCACCAGCAGCGCCTGGGCTGCCAGTTATATGAACGAGCCAAAGGGCGACACGGTCACGCTGGGCTTCAACGTGCCGCAGACAGGTGCCTATGCAGACGAAGGCGCTGACGAGCTGCGCGCTTACGAGCTGGCTGTCGAGCACATCAACGCAGGCGGCGGCGGCATGCTGGACACGTTCTCGTCCAAAGCCCTCACTGGCGGCATCAACGGCAAGAAGGTCGCCTTCGTGACCGGTGATACGCAAACCAAGTCGGACGCTGCACGCGCCTCGGCCAAGCGCATGATCGAAAAAGACGGCGCCGTAATGATCACGGGCGGTTCGTCCTCGGGTGTTGCGATCGCTGTTCAGGGTCTCTGCCAGGACGCAGGCGTGATCTTTATGGCTGGCCTGACGCACTCGAACGACACGACCGGCAAGGATCGCCGCGCAAATGGCTTCCGCCACTTCTTCAACACCGAGATGTCGGGCGCTGCCCTGGGTCCGGTGCTGAAAAATGCGTTCGGTACCGAGCGTACAGCCTACCACCTGACCGCAGACTACACTTGGGGCTGGAGCCAGGAAGGTTCGATCAAGAAGTATACCGAACAGCTCGGCTGGCAGACTTCCGCTGCCGTGCGCACCCCACTGGGTGCAGGTGACTTCTCGCAGTACATCACGCCTGTTCTGAACTCGGGCGCTGACGTGCTGGTGCTGAACCACTACGGCCGCGACATGGTCAACTCGCTGACTCAGGCGGTCCAGTTCGGTCTCCGCGACAAGCAGGTCAACGGCAAAGACTTCGCCATTGTGGTTCCACTTTACTCGCGTCTCATGGCGCAGGGTGCCGGCGAGAACGTCAATGGCATCTTCGGCTCGACGAACTGGCACTGGTCGCTGCAGGACGAAGGCTCCAAGGCATTCGTCAAGGCGTTCGGTCAGAAGTACGGCTTCCCGCCGTCGCAGGCCGCACACACCTGCTACTGCCAGGCACTGCTCTATGCAGATGCATGTCAGCGTGCCGGCACCTTCCGCCCATCGGCCATGGGTGCAGCCTTGGAAGACTTCGACTTCGATGGTCTCGGCAACGGTCCAACGACCTATCGCGGTTCGGATCACCAGTGCTTCAAGGACGTGTTGGTCGTGAAGGGCAAAGAGAACCCATCGTCCAAGTTCGACGTTCTCGAAGTCGTCGAAGTCACCCCGCGCGCACAGGTCGAGTACCCGGGCGACATGCTGGGTGGCGAGCTCGGCCCGTACAACGACGGCGCCTGATCTAGGCTAAACGCAGATCCGGCCGGCCCGACTTTCAAGAAAGATCGGGCCGGCCGACCAGACAGCCGAGGGGGCTCACGCCATGGATGCAATTCTTCTTCAGATTCTGAATGGGCTCGACAAGGGCGGAGCGTATGCGCTGATCGCCCTCGGCCTGACGATCATTTTTGGGACGCTGGGTGTCGTCAACTTTGCCCATGGTGCAATATTCATGCTGGGTGCGTTTGTCGCGGTCAGCGTGAAAGCCTTCCTTGGCCTTGATCTCGTAACCGAGGATCCAACCCAGCTCACCGCCTGGGGCACCCCCGCAGAGATCCGGGTGCCTTATGTCGAGGCCTGGTTCGGCGATTTTGGTCTGTTCCTCCAGGACTATGCTGTCCCCGTATCCATCATTGTTGCGATCCCCGTAATGCTGCTTGTCGGTATTGCGATGGAGCGCGGCCTGATCCGCTATTTCTACAAACGTCCCCACGCCGAGCAGATCCTGGTGACTTTCGGTCTTGCCATTGTCATTGGTGAGCTCATCAAGAAAGTCTACGGCGCGAACCCGATACCGACGCCGGCGCCGGAAGCTGCGCGCGGCATGATCGATTTTGGCGTCGCCATGGGCATTGAGGCGGGCAATGTTGTCTATCCCGCATGGCGCCTCGTCTACTTTGTGTTCTCGCTCGCCGTTATTGCCGCAGTGTTTTCCTTCCTTCAGTTCACCACCTTCGGGATGGTCGTCCGGGCTGGGATGGCAGATCGAGAAACCGTCGGCCTGCTTGGCATCAACATTGACCGCAAGTTCACGGTCGTCTTCGGCATTGCTGCCATCGTGGCCGGGCTCGCGGGCGTTATGTATGCACCTATCCTCTCGCCCGACTACCACATGGGCATGGACTTCCTGGTGCTTTCGTTCGTGGTTGTGGTGGTTGGCGGCATGGGCTCGCTGGGCGGTGCTGTTGCGGCAGGGTTCCTGCTGGGCATCCTGCAAAGCTTCGCCGCCATGCCATTCTGGAAAGACGAGCTTGGCCTGATCGGGCTTGACCAGATCATCGTCTATCTCATCGCCGTTGTCGTATTGCTGGTTCGTCCGCGTGGCCTGATAGGTCGCAAGGGCGTGATGGAGACCTGAGCCATGAAAAGCACAGCCAAATCAGATCTACTCCTTCTGGCCGTCTTCTCGGCCTGTGTTCTGGCAGGACCGTGGCTGCTGGCACCCATCGGCGCAGGCTATCCGGATCTGCTTCAGAAGTTCGCGATTTTCGGGATCTTTGCCATTGGATTCAATATCCTGTTCGGTCTGACCGGATATCTCAGCTTCGGCCATGCGGCATTCCTGGGCGTCGGTTCGTATACGGCGGTTTGGATGTTCAAACTGTTCTCGATGAACCCGATCCCTGCAATCCTGATGGCAGTGGTCTTCAGCGGTCTGTTCGCGCTGCTGATCGGGTTTGTGTCGCTTAGGCGTTCGGGGATTTATTTCTCGATCCTGACGCTCGCATTCGCCGAGATGTCTTACCGGCTTGCGTATTCGGTGCTGACACCCATCACCAATGGTGAGACTGGTCTGCAGTTGAGCCAGGCTGATCCGCGCTGGGTTGATACCTCGGTCTTCGGGCGAGATTACGGGGCGGTGCTGCCGACGTCGGACCTCTTCGGGATCTCGATGACGGGGTACTCCGGTTTCTATTTCTGCGCGGTCGTGCTGATCATCTGCTTCTACATCTCGATGCGGATCTTCCGGTCACCGTTCGGCATGATGCTGAAAGCGGTCAAGACCAACCAGAACCGGATGAACTATACCGGCCTGAACACGCGGCCCTACACACTGATGGCCTTCGTGATCTCCGGCATGTATGCGGGCCTCGCGGGTGGTCTGATGGCCGTAACCGATCCACTGGCCGGGGCGGAGCGCATGTTCTGGACCGCGTCCGGCGCGGTCGTGCTGATGACCATTCTGGGCGGCACTGGCACATTGCTGGGTCCGATCATCGGTGCGGGCGTGATCAAGTACTTCGAGAACATCTTCTCTGCCTTCAACGAAGGCATCCTGCTGGAGTTCTTCTCTTTCCTGCCGGAAGGCCTGCAATACGGGATCGTCAAGTTCTCGTCGCTGTTCGTGGGGGATGGCTGGCACCTCACGTTGGGCATTGTCTTCATGCTGATCGTGATCTTCCTGCCCGGTGGCCTGATGGAGGGCTTCCAGCGCATCATCCGCCTCTTCCGGGGCAAACCCAAAGGCGACAAGGATGCGTCCGACGCGTCTTCGGTCCCGGCTGAGTGAGGGGAGAGACCATGAGCACCATTCTCAAAGTTCAGAACGTCAACAAACGGTTCGGTGGCCTGAAAGCACTGGATGAGGTCAACCTCGAGGTCGAGGAAGGCACTGTTCACGCCATTATCGGCCCTAACGGCGCAGGCAAATCGACATTGCTGAACTGTTTTGTCGGGCGTCTGATCCCGGATACCGGTTCGGTCATGTTTAACGGCACCTCGCTCCTGGGTATCAAGCCGCACCAGATCAACCAGGCTGGCGTAAGCCGCGTTTTCCAGACTCCCGAGATCTTCACAGAACTTTCGCTCGTCGAAAACGTGATGATCCCGGCATTTGCCAAGCGCGATGGCGCGTTCACTTTCAACGCATGGGGCGCGTTGTCGGGGCAGCGGTCCATCTACGACAAGGCGATGGAGATGCTGACGGATGTCGGGCTGGGCGACAAGTCCAATGACATCGCCTCGCAATTGTCACGCGGCGACAAGCGACGGCTCGAGCTTGCGATGGGTCTTGTGCAGGATCCCAAATTGCTGTTGCTGGACGAGCCAACTGCCGGTATGGCGCGGGCGGATACGAACAACACCATTGATCTTCTGCGCGAGATCGCCTCGCGGGGCATCACGATGGTGGTGATCGAGCATGATATGCACGTCGTTTTCAGCCTTGCCGAGAAGATCAGTGTGCTCGCTCAGGGCACCGTGATCGCCGAGGACATGCCCGAAAACATCAAGGGCAATCCGAAAGTGCAGGAAGCCTACCTTGGCGGGGCGCATCTATGAGCGTGGTCAAAACAGCGGAGAAAGATATGGCAAGCGGAGAAGAGCGCGTGTCGCTGCTTGGCGACGATCATTTGCAGGGTCAGGCTCCCGGAGTGCAACCAGCGCCCACGCGCGGTACGGCTCCGGCCTACTTCTCGTGTCATGATATCCATGCCTACTATGGCGAAAGCTACATTGTGCAGGGCGTGTCTTTCGACATTCGCGAGGGCGAGATCATCGCTTTGCTGGGCCGCAATGGGGCCGGTAAGACTTCGACGCTGCGGACGATTGCGCGGGTCGATGACCCGGAGTTGAAGCACGGGGAAATCTGGCTGGATCACAAGCCATTGCATACGATGAAGGCCCATGAAGCATCGCAGTTAGGAGTCGGGCTTGTGCCCGAGGACCGACGGATCATTCAGGGGCTGACAGTCGAGGAAAACCTGAAGCTTGCCCAGATTGCACCACCTATGGGTTGGTCGATCGAGCGGATTTACGAGCTCTTTCCTCGACTGGGCGAGCGCCGCAAGCAGGAGGGTACGACGCTGTCCGGGGGAGAACAGCAGATGCTCGCCATTGGTCGGACGCTCGCCCGAGATGTGAAGCTTCTGCTGCTGGACGAACCCTATGAGGGGCTCGCGCCGGTGATCGTGCAGGAGATCGAGAAGACGCTGCAGCAGATCAAGCACCTCGGGATCACAACGATCCTGGTCGAACAGAACGCCATTGCGGCGCTGCATCTGGCCGATCGTGCGATCATTCTGGACAGTGGCGAAAAGGTGTTTGATGGCACCGCCCAAGAGGTGCTGGACAACGCCGATCTGCGCCAGGAATATCTGGCCATCTGACGCCTGACCAACAACCACCTGCGCGGGGCGGGGCCTCGTGCCAAACACACCATGCTGGAGGAGACAGAAATGTCCGATCTCGTTCCCGTTCCGGCCGAGACGGCCGCGCGTGCGCTTATCGACGAGGCCAAGTACAAGGAAATGTATGCGGCATCCGTCGCCGACCCCGATGCGTTCTGGGGCGAACAGGGCAAGCGGCTTGACTGGATCACGCCCTATACCCGCGTCAAGAACACGACGTATGGCTACCCTGATGTATCGATCAAATGGTACGAAGATGGTGAGTTGAATGTCTGCGCGAACTGCGTGGACCGACACCTGGCGACCCGGGCGGATCAGACTGCAATCATCTGGGAAAGCGACGATCCCACCGTCGACAAGCACATCACCTACCGCGAACTGCATGCGCATGTCTCGAAACTGGGCAACGTGATGAAGAGCCTGGGCGTCACCAAAGGCGACCGAGTCATCCTCTACATGCCGATGATCCCCGAGGCTGCATACGCGATGCTTGCCTGCGCCCGGATCGGCGCAGTGCATTCAATCGTCTTCGGCGGATTCTCGCCCGACGCCTTGGCCAGCCGTGTCGAGGATTGTGGCGCCAAGCTGGTCGTGACCGCGGACGAAGGGCCACGCGGCGGCCGCAACACACCGTTGAAGGCAAATGTCGACAAAGCCCTCGATATTTCCGGCGATTGCCAGGTTCTGATGGTCGAGCGCACTGGCGCCCAGATGAATATGAAGACGGGACGCGACCACGGCTACAAGGCACTGATGGCAGAGGCCTCGGCCGATTGTCCGCCAGAGCTGATGAATGCTGAAGACCCGCTCTTCATCCTCTACACGTCAGGCTCGACCGGCAAGCCGAAGGGCGTTTTGCACACTTCCGGCGGTTATCTGGTCTGGGCCTCCATGACTCACCAATACGTCTTCGACTACCATGATGGCGATATCTATTGGTGCACTGCGGATGTGGGCTGGGTCACAGGGCATTCCTACATCGTCTATGGGCCGCTTGCGAACGGAGCAGTGACGCTGATGTTCGAAGGCGTGCCAACCTATCCGGACGCTGGCCGTTTCTGGGCCGTATGCGAAAAGCACAAGGTCAACCAGTTCTATACGGCTCCTACGGCGATCCGCGCATTGATGGGGCAGGGCGATGATTTCGTTACGAAATATGACCTCGGCGCGTTGACCGTGCTGGGCACAGTGGGCGAGCCCATCAACCCGGAGGCTTGGAACTGGTACTTC
>JBGCFK010000547.1:0-15923 GCA_045106875.1 Paracoccaceae bacterium
CTGAGTCCCGATGCGTTCACTGGTTCGTTCTTGATCTTGCGCCTCTGCGGTTTTGGTCGCGTCAGGCCAGTTCACTCGTCGCTTGATAACGTGCAACTCGTGATCACGACAATCAGCGAGGGAGCGGGACAGTTCCGAAGGTCAAAGCATTGCTTTATCGGATGAGCCGCTATCGCAAAATCGCTGAAACTCTCGCCTTTGGGTCAGTCTTGTTGATAAAAGGGCGAGGCCTGTTACGGCCTCGCCCCCGGAATTGTAAGCATTACTTCGCAAGCCGGCTCTTCAAGGCGATGATGCGCTCGGCGATGGCTTGGCCGTACTCTTCCAAGGCGAAGTGACCCGTGTTCAGGATGTGGAACTCCAGATCGTTCAAGTCGCGCTTGTAGGGGTGCGCACCTTCCTCTGGGAAGATTGGATCGTTCTTACCCCACATCAGCAGCGTAGGCGGCTGATGCTTGCGGAACAGCTTCTGCCAGGCCGGATAGCGCGCTGGATTGGTGCCATAGTCCAGGAACAGGGCCAGCTGAATTGCTTGGTTGCCGGGCCGATCCAGCAGATACTGGACGTGCCAGTAGTTGTCTGCACTCACTCGGTCCGGATATTGCATGCCGGTCTGGTACTGCCATTTGGTGCCATCGATGGACAGGAAGGCGCGCAGCGGGGCAGCATTTTCCACCGATGGATCCGCCCAATAAGCGCGCAACGGGTCCCAGAACTCCCGAAGGCCTTCCTCGTACGCATTGCCGTTCTGGATAACGAATGCCGAAATGCGATCGGGATCAGCCTCGAACATCCGGAAGCCAACCGGGGCACCGTAGTCCATCAGGTAAACGGCGTAGTTCCCAACGCCCTTGCGATCCAAAAATTCTGTCATCATGCCTGCAATGTTGTCGAACGTGTATTCGAAGTCGTCAACCAGCGGCATGTCCGACGCCCCGTACCCGGGATAGTCCGGCGCAATCACGTGCCAGTCATCGGCGATGGCGGGGATTAGGTCCCGGAACATGTGGCTAGACGTTGGAAACCCATGCAACAGGACGATCGTCGGGTTCGATGGGTCGCCGGCCTCGCGATAGGCGATGTTCACGCCCTGGATCACATCCGAGCGATAGCGGACCAGGCTGCGGTCGGTCTGGGCGGCGACATCCTCGGCAAGCACTGCCGCTGCAGACACCGGGCTCAGGGCAAGCATCAGCGCCAAGGCCGTCGACTGGGCCAGGAATGTAAGCGTGCGTTTCATTGTCAGAGTTCCTTTCATCTGATTGGGGTGGTTCAGGAAGGGGTTGGCTCAAAGTCCAACAGGCGGCTCTTAAGCTGTTCATTTTCGGCCCGAAGGGCGCCAAGCTCCGCCCGTACCGGGGCGAGTTGGTGTTCCAGTTCCTCAAGCGTGAGGCGTTCGGGAATGTGTTGGGGGCAATTCCAGTCAAAGCCCTCGATGGTGATGATGACCGCGCGCTCGGGTTTGGCGCGGTATCCGAGAACCATCAGCTTCTCTGCCAGATCCGGATCGTCGGCTATTTCGACGGTCTTCGCGTGACCCAGTATCTTCACGCGGCGCTGGTTCGGGTAATCAACCAGGATCAACGCAACGCGATCGTCCTCGGTAAGGTTCCCAAGGCTGATGTACTGTCGGTTACCGCGAAAATCAGCGTAAGCAATCGTTTTCTGGTCCAGCACCTTCAGGAAACCGGCAGGCCCCCCCTTGAACTGGACATAGGGCCAGCCCGTTTCGGAGACTGTCGCTTGGTAGAAGCCGTCACGCGCTTCGACAAAGGCAGCCTCAGCCGGACCGATCAGGTTGCCGTGGTCCGCGTCCGGTGCCAGAAACTTGGCATAAACCTTTGCGGAACCTAGCCGTTCCTGATGCGCCAGGACATTGGGCGTGAAAGCGAGTTCTGAGAATCTGCGGGCCATTGGTTCCTCCGTCTGGATGCAGCGTTTGTCGGCTGAGAGGAACTTGGGGGCTTTCGGAAAAAAGATTAATGATCATAATGTGGCATAAATTATTTTGGAATCCGGAATGGTATGGACAGGTTCACCGAACTACAGACCTTCGTGGCGGTTGCGGATACTGGGGGCTTCAATGCGGCGGCACGGTCGCTAAGCCGCTCGCCGCCCTCGATTACACGGATCATCGGCGGGCTCGAAGCCAGGATCGGCACGCGGCTCTTCACGCGGACGACGCGGCAGATTGCGTTGACCGAAGCCGGTGGGCGTTTGCTGGTAGACGCTAGGCGCATCTTGGATGAGCTGGCTTCAGCCGAAGCATCGGCAGCAGGTGCGCATGAGGAACCGCAAGGCGTGTTGGCGGTCACGGCGCCAGTGACGTTTGGGCGGATCTACATCGCGCCGCTTCTGCGGAGTTTTCTGGACAAGCACCCAAAGGTCACGGCCCGGGCGCTTTACGTGGACCGCGTCGTCAATCTGATCGATGAAGGACTGGACGTCGCTGTTCGCATTGGCGAGTTGCCGGATTCGACACTGACCGCCGTGCGCGTCGGCCAAGTGCGCCAGGTGGTTGTCGCCACTCCAGCTTTTTTCAAGACCCATGGCGTCCCGGAAACTCCGCAGGCTTTGGGTGGGTACCGCATTGCGACGCCGTCAGGTCTGAATCCAAGGCGAGAATGGACCTTTTCGGTAGGCGGCGAGCAAGTCACGGTTCCCATCGAAGCCGTCTTGCGGGAAAACACGGTCGACAGTGCAATCGATGCCGCGTTGTCAGGATGGGCATTGACGCGGGCATTGTCTTATCAGGTCGCCGATGCGCTGAAGTCAGGTGAGTTGATCGAGGTCTTGTCCGAGTTTGAAGACCGCACGATGCCAGTGCATTTGGTGCACGCGGAAGGGTCTCTCCGTGCTGCGAAAATCAGGTCTTTTCTGGATCACGCGATGCAGGATCTACGGAGCCTCTCAGTGCATTGGGTTGGCTGAGGGCTGAGCTGTTTACATCAATCGAATACCTAGCGCGCAAGAAGTTCGGAGTGCCCACAGTACATGAGATTCACACAAAGAGTGCGCACGCTATCGGCGGTGGATCGCCGATGAATTCCAGTTGCTGCGGTGCAGACGAATGGCAAGGGACGCGCAGAACTGTGAGTAGCTGATCAAGTTGCTCTTTGTCGGATACGCCTCCGGTTCCGGCTGTTGAAAGTCAGCAAGGAGATGCTGCCCTGTTCTGATCCCCGTAGGCTGACCTCGGCTCTTGTCCGCTCTGGACCAGACGCCCTTTATCGACGGCGCTGCCTCTTCCGGGATATCGACGAGTGCGTCACGATCGGTTTCGCGGGGTCTGTCATACGAGGTGTCCTTTTGCTGGGTGTCGTGCGCTCTGGGCGAGCACCGCTCGGACAGCGCTCCGGATGGCCTCTTCTCCAAGGCTGGCATCCCGGAGGACATCGTTGAAATCCCAGCCGTCATGTTTTGCCCCTGGCGGTGCGACCGGGCGCACGTCATGTCCTGCTGAGCGCAATGCGGCGATCGCGGCGGCCCTTGCGTCTTCTGCCGGCGAGCCGGGTGGGTCGGCATCATGGCAGAGGAGAACGGGTGGCCCTGGCTCCGGCAGCGGGATATCGCCGGAGAACCCACCCAGAACGGCGCGGGTCTCAAACCCTGTGGCCTGCCAGAGGGAAAGCGCTGTCTCCGGACCTTCGGCGATCAGGATCGGATCTGCTGCCCCCCTGCCCTCTGCCCGGCCAAGGTGAAGCGCTGCGCCCGCAAGCCGTCCGGTCGCCGGTTTCGGCACGGGCGTCCTGGCTTTTGCGCCGCCATCTTTGCTGAGGAGAATGCGCTGGACGCCGGTGATGCAGCCTGTGCCATCGCGGGCGAGGCAAAGGAGTGCCGGGAGATCGAGCCAGGCGGGCGGGTTCGTCTCTGCTTCCGCGTAGAGCCCGGCGAGTGCCTCCCGTGTGACGGACCGGGCAGGCAGGAACCGCAAATCGTGAACATTGCCTGTTCGCTTGAGCCCACGCCGCGCCAGATAGTGCATGGCTATGCTGCCCTCGACCGGCCCGGCCGCCTCGACCATCAGGCGGATCGCAACAGTGTTGGCGGTCAGTCGCGCCGCCTCGCGCACCCGGCGTCCATCGGCCTGGCTCGGTTCTTTCATTCTATCGGAGGGGCAGCGCTTGTCCTCCGCCCCGACGCCGAGGAAGCCCGCAAGATCGCGCAGCACGCGGGGAAAGTCCTGGGCCGCACTGGCCAGTCCGAGCGCCGCTCTCGCCCAGAGATCGAACACATCGCCGTGATGTCCGGCCTCCCAATCGGCATAGCGCCCGGCCATGGGGCCTTCGACATGGACGACGCGCGCACCCTTCGTGCCGTAGCGGATGGAGGAGCCTGCCCGACGCACATGCACATCATCGGGCCAGACATGGGCGGCGATCTCCTCGAGGCGTGCTGTCGCCGCGCGGCGAACGGCATCGCGATCCGGCAATGGGGGCAGGCGGTTGGGTTGTCTCCTGTGCTTCTTCATGCGCGCGGCCCTTTCCGCGCTGCCCGCAGGGGCGGTGCCGCCCGGAATGTGCGATCTTTGTCTGTCTGCGGAGGCAAGCATGGCGGGATCTCCTGGACTGGGGACAACGACGGCCCCTGTCCGCTCTCTCTGGTGCCGGGGATCGGGGCTGCCCGCCCCCGGCCATCTCCTGCCCTCTCCACGGCTGCGCGCGGTGCGCGCTCGATGATCCCAACCATCTCGTCACCTCCGCAGGCTTGGCCCACGCCGGATCTCCGGGGCTTTCGGTTCGACCTTCGGTTTCGGGCCTTCGAGCTCCAGTCCGCGCCCGGTGATGGCGCGGATCTGCCGGTCGAGCCGATCGACAATGGCCTTGATCCCCTCGGCCTGGGACGTGCGCGAGGGCGTCTGCTGGCGCATCCGTTCGGCCTCCAGCCGGGCACGACTGATCTCTTCCCTGTCCGAGGCCGTCGCGCTCTCGCCCTTCCGGCCTGCCGCCCCGCGCACCAGTTTCTGCGCATCGTCGGTGTAGACAGCGCCGGTGTCGCGGGCCCGGCTGAGCGCCACGTAAATGCTTTTGTGGTTGATGAGGTTGAGCCTGGTGCTTTCCGCATGGAGCATCACACGATCGGAGGTTCGCCCCTGCGCGGCATGGGCGGTCTCGGCATAGGCATGGCTCCAATGCTGGTTATCGAGATTGCGCAAGTCGAGCTGGACCGTGCCGCCCTGCCCTTCCTTGCCCTCGAAGTTCACCACGGCCTCACCTTTGGCATTGACGCGCGCCACGCTGGCCTGCTGACCGTTGCGGATGGTCTTGTCGCCAAGCATGGTGTTCTCGTCCCAGCGGATCCGGTCGCCCTTTCGCAGATCCGTGCCGATGCGCTCGAAGGCCTCGACATGGCCGGAGCCCTTGAGCGCGGGCCGCCAGGTCACCTGGCCACTACCCTCCTCGCGCACCAGCAAAACCTTGTCGCCCTCGGCTGTGCCAGCAACACGCAGGTATTCGCCCTTTTTGATCGCACCGTCTTCCATGCGGTAGCCGCGGCGGAAGCGCACCAGCGTGCCAGGCACATAGCTCACAATTTCCTTTGCCTCGGCGCGCGTCATCCCAATGCGCCGGAGCGTGTCGGTTGGCACGCTTTTCGACCCGAGTTCGCCCTGATCGATCAGGGCCGCGCGGATCTCCGCATTGAGCCGGGCCCTGCCCTGCACGGACGGCTCGATAACGATTGTGTTCCTGCGCGCGTCTTTCGACATCGCCGCATAATCGCGCGCCATGCGCTCGAAGCGCTGAGCGTCGTCCGGGACGGTGACAAGCTGGCCACCGCTTTGCTGGAACCCGCCGATTGCGCTGGCGATCCGGCCCCTTGCGGCGTCCTCGACCGCCGCGCGCAGGCCCGCACCCTGCTGGCGCACGATCCGCTCGAGAATGGCCGTCGGCATGCCAGCCTGCTGCATCTGGCGGAAAGGCGCGCCGGCCTCGACCGCGCCAAGCTGGTGGACATCACCCACAAGAATGAGACGGGCGTGCTCTGCCCGCGCGCGCGTCAGCAGCCGGTCCATATCCCGGCTCGAGATCATGGAGGCCTCATCGACGATCCAGAGCTGCTTGCCTTGGGCCCCTGCCGGTTTGGCAATGAGATGAGACGCCAGCGTCTGCCCGGGGCTCGAGATGGCTCTCCCGAGCTCATCGGCGGCACTGGCCGTCGGCGCAAGACCGACCACCCGGTGCCCGCGCCCAGCGGCGGCCTCGGCCACGGTCTTGAGCACGGTTGTCGTCTTGGCCGTGCCTGCGAGCCCTTGCAGACCGGTCACCGCTTCACGGCTCTCCAGCAAAAGCCGCGTGGCCTCACGCTGGCCGTCATTCCAGGCAAAGCCCTGCCGCCTGGCGGCCCCGGCGCTGCGTCGGACAAGCCCTGTGGCCGAACGCATGATCCGGGGGATGTCGGGCATGGTGACCATGTTCTGCACCACGCGCTGTTCGAGCGCCTTGTCCTGCTGGCGTGCGAGGCCTTCCACGATCCGGTCGAGCCCTGTCATGGGATCGGGCCGCGTGACCTCGCGGGCAACGACCACGCCCTTGTCCTCGAGGCGCGCCAGCCCCGTCTTGAGGTCATCCGAGGTGGCATGACCCGGCGCGAGCCGGCCTGCCTCTTTCAGCACATCCTGAGATGTCCAGGCCGCCGAGCGTTCCGCTACGCTGTCGATCGCGCGGCCCAAAAGATCTTCCGCGGCCACATCCCGGTCGACCCGCTCGATCCCTGCCGAGCCGCGCGTGAGCGCCGCGTTCACCGTGCGGGCCAGGTTGGCGAGCCCCGCATCCGTCGCGGTGGCCCGCCATTCGAGGCCAAGGGCCGCGCGGTCCGCACCGGTGATCTTGTTGTTGCGGGTTGCAAGGGCGGCGCGGCGGGTTTCGACCTGCGTGGCGTTCTCGGGATCTATGCCGTGCGCCTCCAACCATCGGACCACATCCGCGCGGCGGTTGGAGAAGGCTTGCAACACATCCGCGCTGACATCTCTGATCTCGAAGGTGCCGTTCTTGTTGGCATCCACCTGATAACCGAGCTCGCGCATCTGCAAGGCCAGCTCCTGCTGGTAATGCATCCCAATCATCTTGGAGTCGTTATAGATGTCGCGCGAGACGATGGAGCGCCATTTGCCATCGCGCCCTTCGGTCATGTTCACGAGAATGGCGTGGGTGTGGAGCTGCGGCTCCTGCAGGCGGCTGAGATCATGCCGGAACGCGGCCACGGTCAGCGAACCCGTCTTTTCCTGTGTGACCTCCCCGCCCTTACGCACGCGCGTGGCTGCGTAGTCGCGCTCGACCATGGCGATGGTGTTCGCGACCGCCCGGTCATGCGCGCCGACAATGCGCCTGTCGCCCCCGAGCATGGCCAGCAGGGTCACCGATTTGGGGGCGGAGAAGGTGAGATCCCAGCCTGCCTGGTGCTTCCAGTCTCCGGTCTCCTTGTCGGCAAACCCGAGGCGTTGATCCGTACCTGGGATCTCGCCTTCCAGGACTTTCTGGAAGGTGCGTGCATCGACCGGGCCATCCAACCCGAGCGCCTCGGCCCCCCGCCCCATCCAGCGGCTCGGGCTTGTCTCGCCCTCACCATAATAATTGTCCTTGTCGAAGTATGCGCTGGCAGCCCCGGCACTCGACACCATCCCGATCGAGAGCATCACGCGTCTCCCTTGTCGTTGTCGTTCAGCGTCGTCTCGACCCTGTAGCGAGTAACTTTGAGCGCATCAGAGATTTGCCTGATCGACATCCCGGCATCCTTGAGCGCCTTGATCTGGACTTCCAATGGCACCTCCTCAAAAAGGTCGGGCTGCTCGTCCGTTCCGAATGTCTCACCGTCCTTCGCAACACTGCCGTCATCGGCGTCGGTGGCAGGGCCGTGATCCCGGTGGTCAGCGCCTTCCTGATCGTCGCCGCCGAAGATCATGTTTTCGGGACACCAATCGCCGTCAGGCTCGAACATGCCGGTGAAGTCTGGCTCATTGGCAGGGCGCCGGGGCAGCGGCTGCGAGACTGGTGGCGTCGCATCCATCGGTCGCGGGCCCTTACCCTGATCGCCCGTCGTCTCTTCTGGACGGTCTTTCCGCACAACCGGGCCCGGATCGGGCCGTGGTCTTGTCACGCCACTGCGCTCAGGTCCGCGCGTGTCATCTTGCTCCGCTGGCCGCTGCAACCGCCGGGTCCAGTCCCGGTCTTGGTCCTCTGCGGCGACAGGTTGGCGTGGCCGGGTAATTTCCTCGTCACTGATCCAGGCGAGTTCCTGGAAAGGCCGGGCAATGAAGGGCGGCACATTGAGGATGGCGGGATCGGTCTTCGGGTTGAACGGCGTCGAGATCCGCGCGGTCGGGAAGTCGCCCGAGATCGACAGGTAAGCCGTGCGGTCGGGCAGATCGATGATCTCATGCGGCATCACCTTGCGCTCGACCACACGCCCGTCCGCGATCGAGGCCCCGTCCATGGTCTCGGACGTGCCGTAGCGCACGCTCTCGCGCGCCTGGTCCCAGACCAGATCGCCCATGTATTTGGACGCCCATTCCGCCGAGACCGGCTCGGGCAGGCGGAAGACGGCCTTGGTGTTGAAGAGCGACAGCATCGCCTCGGCACTGTCCGGCCCGTAGTTCTCCCGGATCTGCCCGACATTCTGCGTGCCCGCGATCACGCAGGCGCCGTACTTCGCGCCTTCCGTCAGGATGTCCTGGAGCCGGGTCAGCTTGCCAAGCGTGTGCCACTCGTCGAGCACAATCCAGATGCGCCGGTCCTCGCGCGGGCGCAGCCCAAGAATGCTGGTCACCGCGAGATCGATCCAGCAGGCCATGAGCGGCATGAGCGCATCGAGCTTTTCCGTCTCGGCCGAGAGGAACATCCAGGGCGTCTGCCCAGCCTTGATGACCCGGGCGAGCTCGATGATCTCGTCGCGCCGCTTCTGTCCGGCAGGATCGTCGAGGTTCAGATCATGGCCCGCAAAAATCTCGCCAGTGACGGGATCAACGGTTTCGATCTCGGCAACGAGCGCGTCCGGTCCTTCCTCCTTGATGCGCACCACATCGCGGACAAAGTCCCGGATCGAGCGGTCCTCGCCCATGCCGGACAGGCGCGGCAGATAGCGCAGGCCCTGCGCAAAGACGCCCATGGTCGAGTCCACATCATGGCCTGCATCCGAGTTGCCGACAAAATGCTTGGCCGCATCCGTGCCCTGCAACAGCTCTGCCTTCTGGCCACGGTCCCAGCGATAGGCCACATCGAGGAGGGTCTCGATCGAACGGCCCTCCATCTTGCCCACCCGGTCGAGCAGGCTGACCAGAAGCGTGCGCGCCGCCTCCTGGAAATAGACGTTCCTGTCATTGGGCCGGCGCGGAATCAGCGAGCGGGCAATCCGGGTGTAGTCGACCGGGGTCTCGCCCTCGCACCAGGGCGACCAGGGTGCGGAGCGCCGGTCGAGCGGGTTCATCAGAAGATCCCGCCTGCCGGGCTTGTAGAACTCCTGCACGAAGTCGCCCACCTTGTCGAAGACGATGGCCATGTCGCCCCGGCGCTCGATCTCGCGCAGGATGCGCCGGATCGAGAGCGACTTGCCCGAGCGCGTGGAGCCCAGCAGCAGGATATGCCGGTTGAGCGCCTGTTCAGGCAGCGCCACATCGCAGATCCTGATCTTCGAGGCCCCGGTTTTGCGGACCTTCGCCCTGAGCTGGCCAGGTGTCGCAATGGGTGTGCCGCGGGCGATCTGGTCCGAGTAGACACTGCGCCCGCGCGCTGTCGCGAGGCGTATGACAAGAAAGGCCAGTGGCACAATTGCCACAGCCGAGATGCCCGCTGCGATCAGCCCCTGCGCCCTGGCCTTGTCCACCGATTCGAGGACGAATGGGAACTGCAGGACCTGCCAGGCCGGTTGCCGGGTCCAGCCCTGATCCATCCAGAGCACAAGCGGGAGATCGGGATGTTCGAACCATCGGATCGAGGCGAAGGCGATCATGTAGATCAGGGCATCGCCGGTCTCGACCAGGCTGACATGGGTGAAGAACCACATGCCGCCGAGCGACAATGCGCCGAAGAGGACCATGAGTATCCCCATGCGGAGCGCGCGCGTCTGCACGCCGATCTGCAGGCGCAGGATATCGAGGCCGCGAGAGGTGTCGTCGGTAAAATACGAAGTGCGTCTGGGACGGGTCATGACCAGGTATCCTTGTCGGGGTTGAGGGAGAGGGAGGCACCTCGCTTGTCAAGGGCCGAGACGGGATCGGGATCCGCCACGCCATCGCGGCTTTCCTGCGTTGACGTGTCAGGCGATGCGTCTGGCTCCGGGCAGGCCGGATCGCTCATGCGATCTGCCGCGAGCCGACCCGCGGCCTGCGCGATGGCATCGAGACCAGCGCGCAGTTCGGCTGACATGGCCGCACTGCTCTCGGCCATCAGGGCCGTGACGGCTTGCGCGATCGCAGCAAGGCCCGAGCGCAGCTCATCGGGTGGAGCCGCGTGGCTGTCGACGCTCCCCTGCCCCGCTGGTTCCATGGTGATCCCGGCGGCATCGCCGAGCAGCCGATCCGTCACGGCATCGCGAATGAAGCGAGACTTCTGCGGCAGCCGGTCGAGCAGTGTGATCACCGTCGGGCTGGTGACCCGGAAGCTGTACATCTGGCCTTTCATGGTGTGATGCCCTCCCGGTGTGAGACGGCTTCGGCGCAAGGCCTGTCATGGGGGTGCGATGCACAGATTTGCGGGTGGTCCACACTGGCTGAACGGTGTCCCGTTGCTGTCTGAAGGAGCCTTATCCACCGTCTGATCGACTGTCTGACGCTGTCTGATGAGTGTCTGACGGCTGTCTGACAGACAAAAAAACCTAATGATTTCAACGTCAGACAGCGCCAGACAGCTGTCATACAACACAAACACGGGGTGTCTGATCCGAGAGATTCGTTTTTATACAACAATATCAACATGCTAGGTGTTTGGGGCATGTTCAGACACCCCGGGGACCGGGTGTGCATAGTGTGTGCAGTACGCAGAATAAGGCTCCGCCCTTGGGCGGAGATCATGGTCGTCTGGTTCCTCATGAGGGCTCTCCTTTGACGTGGTTGGGGTTGGCAAAACGGCCGGCCCGCGAGGGCCTTTTCCGGGGGGTTCCGGGCCCGCGGCGGGGCGGTTTTCCCGGGCTTATCGGCACCAGCAGGATGGCTGGTCCGAAGATGGCGGCGAGTTCGAGACCGAGCGCGAGCATGAGAGGGGCAACCTGGACGACCAGGCCCTCCGGGATCCCGAAGACCGTCAGGCTCGTCGTGATCATGGCAGCCTGATCGATCTGTCGGGGGCTGCTCTGATTGGCGCTCTGGCGCTTGGCGACCAATACCTTGATCTCTGTATCCGTGGCCTGGGCGGCATCCTGCAAACGCCCTGCCTGGGGCCCACAGCCGCCATTGCCGCATTCGGACTGCCATTGCCCCCATTGCGCGGCGGAGAGCGCCCTCAGACGCACGATCTCGGCGGCCAGTGTCTCGCGGTAGGTTCGTTGGACTTCGGCGTCCTGGCGCGCATCTACACGCGCATTGGCACCCCGTGAGAACTCCGCCGAGAACATCGAGAAGCTCGTGTAGACAGAGAGCGGTGCGAGGATGAGGGCGAGCGCCAGCGCGCCTGCAAACCGCGTCCAGAGACGTTTCCGGAAGGATATCAGGGCGATGCCGACCAGGAAGGGCCGCATCAGATCAATCGCGACCATCGCCGTGATCAGGATGATCCCCAGCACGGCCGTGCCCGCGATCGAGGCCGCATAGAGGCCGTTGATCGACACAACCGAGAGCACCGCAGCAGACGAGATCAGGAAGCAGATGAACCGCGCCAGCGGCGAGAGCCCGTCGGAACCGGGCTCAAACGCCCTTTCAGGCACTTCAGGGGCGGTTTCGGGCGGATCCGGCACCGGAGAAGTGGCGGGTTTCGGTTCCTCAGCCTTTAACAGGCGGTGGATCTTGGTGTCTGTCTCCAGCCGCTCATAGGAAGCGGTTTCAGGATTGAACCGGATCCAGCCGCTGTCCGCGGCGTAGCGCAGGTATCGCTTGGCCCAGTAGTCGGCATCTTCTGCAGGGATGTCAGTCTCGGTTCGGAAGATCTCGACCAGGGCCGTCTTGGTGCTCTCGGTGCACGCATCAACCAGCGTGTCGATCATGGCCCGGACGTCTTCGTCGCTGATCTGTTGTCCGCGGATGGTCAGGCTCATCACACCACCCCCTGGACTGGCGTGCTGGACTCTGGACTATCCACGGAATTCAATGGCTTGGCAGGTTTGCCACATCGTCTGGACTGGCCCTGGACCGGGCTGGAATTCCGGCCAGTCCAGTGCAGTGCAGGCTCTCCTCTCAGGCACGCGGGCGCTTTGAAGCGGCCAGACCTTGCCGTTTGACCTCGAGAGCCCCTCCAGACCGGATGTGCCTTTCCAGAGCGTGGAGGCAGGTTCTGCATCAAGCCGGCGCCGGACCGATCAACGCCTTGCCCGTCGGAAGGCCAGAAGCTCTCTGGATACGCGCTGGACTGATGTCTGGACTCTGGACTATCCATGGACTGCAAGGACTTAGCAGCTTCACCGCCTTGGCCGGACTGGCCCGGGACTGGGCTGGAACTCTCCCAACGCCGGAGAGTTCCAGGACGGCGTCGAGGCACATGCACATGCGGGCAGGACGGGATCATGCTCACCATCTCCGGCCCTCCGGTCCCACATCCACATGGGTGAAGCTCGGGTACCGCCCGAGCCCCGGGGCGCCGAGCATGTCGGCGGCTTCGGCAACCGCCGATGGCTTCACGCCTGCAAGCGTGAAGTCCGCGGCCTTGCCGTGGGTGTGCTGGGAGTTTGGGGCCGCCCCTTCGATGCGGGCATTGCGCGCACGGGTGCGGTATCCGGAGTTCAGCGTGATCCGGAGCGGGCGATCATGGATCGCAGTCAGGCTCGACTGGAGGCCAGCGAGCAGCTCGAAGAGCCGGACATCGACCCGTACGACCGCATCGCTGTCGCGCCAGTCGCGAAACAGCCATCTCAGCGCACGCACGCCGGTTCGGTCCATGATCCCATCTGGTGTGCGGATCCGAGCGTGCAGCTCGTCCCCGCCCCCGGACTGGGCGATCCAGAGATGCCGGGGGCTGATGCCGCCCGGCAGTCCTGTCAGTCGTGGCGCACCCGCGGACGGAGACGCCTTTGCCTCATCAAGGCTTGGGAGGGCTAGTCCCGCGCCCAACAGCGCGATCATCTCGCGCCGGATCAGGTTTGTCATGTCTCAGTCCTCTCTTTTTCGAGAGGGCTGAGCCTGTTCACGCGATAATCTTGCGAGGTCGGATTCAGGAAATCAAGGCAAATATTCGCGCATAGGTTGTCATACATTTTTGCGGCCCGTTTGGACGCCAGCAGGAAAAAAGAGGCCCCCGGTTTCCCGGGAGCCTCTGTCTGTTCTTTGCTTAAGCGACCCCGGATCCGGACCTGAACCCGGACGCGGTGTCGTCCTCAATCCCGGCGATGAGCCATGTCTTGATGTTCTTTGCCCGCGCCTTGTCGGCGAGGTTCTCGCTGATCCCGTTGCCCGGGAAGACGATGAGCGCTTCGGGCTTCGCCGCGATGATCTCGTCATTGCGGCGGAAGGGTGCGGCCTTGCCATGCGCCTTGAAGTCGGGGCTGAAGATGATCTGTGTCACCTCTCGCGCCCGCGCCCATGCACTTGCGATATGCTCGGCCCCCCGGCGGTTGCCGCCATGCAGCAGCACCATGTCCGGGAAGCGCGCGTGCGTCCGGTCGAGCCGGTTCCAGATGGTGACGTGATCCTGGTAGTCCGGACCGCCCGTGACCGCGACATAGGTCCCCTCGGGATGTAGTGCAGCGATCTGTTCCTGGCGTTTGGCGGCGAGGAAACTCTTCGCATCGATCGTTGCGGCCGTGACCGTCTTGCCCGTCATCGAGCCCGAGCGCGGGAACCAGGCCCGTCCGGTCTCCCGGTCATAGTGCCCGGCCATGTAATCGCGCATCGCCTCGAAGCTTTCGCGCGCCTCGTCCAGCAGATGCCCCCGGACCATGGCGGTCTGGAGGTTCATGTCGGCGACCTCGGATCCATCCTGCTCCCGGGTGAGCTGGCGCACCTCGTCCGCGTTCTCCGTGGCCCGTCTTTCGAGCACCATGGCTTTGCGGTGAAACACGTTGACGATGGCCCAGGCCAGATCCTCGGTCATGTCCTCGAGGCGGGTGTCACGCAGGGCATCGGCGATCGGACCGATCAAGCCATCGAGTGCAAGCGCCAGTTCCTCGTCATTGGGCATCGAAAGCTGATACTGATCCCCTGCAATCCAGCGGCTGGTGTCTTCGGCGGAGTTCGTGAGTGCGAGTGTCATGGTGTCGGTCCTTCTGGAAAAAGAATGGTCTGAAGTGAGAAAACCCCGGACGCGGTGCCGGGGTTCTTGTGCGGTTCGTCTCGAGAGGGCTCACTCGAAGGGAAGACGGTCCCCGGCTGCGTCGAACTCTTGATCATCGTCATCGATCAGGTCCTCGAACGCGTCGCAATCGTCCTTGGAGCTCGTGTAGCGATCGAGCGGATCGTAATGCCTCGGATCGTCACCGAGCCAGTCGAGCCCTGAATCTGCGGTCATGATGTCGGTGGTAATGATTATGCTGTCCATGGGAGCCTCCTTGGCTGCATGAGTGGAAGTGATGGCCCTTCCGCCCCCTCGAATCCGGTAGGGGTCAAGGCCGCGCAGCGCCGGCTCTGCCGGGCCCTGAAGGTTCAGCCCGGCCAGAGCAATCTTGTTCCGCGAGGAGGGCGCAGCCCGGGGAAGATTGCTCCCGCCGGGCTGTACGTTCAGGGAGCCTTGAGGCGTGCCGAATTCGGGGCCATGCCGGAGGCTATCCTTCCGCTCTGATGCAGACAGTCCCCCGCGCGCCTCTGCGCGCGTCCGACCGGGGCTGGCAGCAGGTGAGGCAGAGCCGAGCATGCGGTGCGCCAGCCCGGCCCGTGAGCCGGTTCGCACGCCGTCAGGCAGGGAGGAGGTGCAGGCCGCGCAAGACGCCAGGCGAGGGACAGAGCAGAGGAGCCCCCGCGTCAGGTGAGAGGTTCCCCAGAAGACGCATGCGTTGTTCTATGCGCGACGGTGAAACCCATCACGAAGGTTGATTACGCGGAGGCCCGGCGCGCAGTCCCTCGACCGGGCGCACGGCCTGCACCTCCTCCCTGCCTCGGCGGGTCCGGCTCACGGAATGCGGCGGTGGTCGCCTGGGAAGGCCCTGTGGCGTTGAGGCCGAAACCCGATGCTCGATGTGTGAGGGAGGCGTCAGTTGCAGATAGGGGCGGAACCCCGCGCCAACGAAATCTGGTGCCGCTGTCTCCCTTGAACTCGCAGGTTTATCCGTCTCGCAAGCCTCTGATCTGCCTGACAGCCTTTTTGGCCAAAGTAACCAGTAGTTCAGTTGGGACAGTGAAGGTCAGCAGTCGGGGACAAACCTGCCATCTGAGCAAAACTATCAGGCTCGCAGTCGACCCCCGTTAGCTGCCGTTCCCCCTCCGGGCAAAGTGCGCTGAAATGGCGAGGTGTGCGAGTCACAGCTCCCGACTTCGAAACGCGACCGCCTTCTGTTGTTACATTCAGTAGTCTTATCGGCGTCTATGCGGTTGAAATTGATCTTGCAAAGAGTTCGGCACGGGCCACGACTCAGCTCTGGTCTTCGTGTCGCGCGACAAGACAGAGGCTGCAAGAGTAGCGGCTATCTCAACCATTGGGTCGAAAATCCAAGCCGGCGCCAATAATCGCTCATACTCCAGCCGTACAGCGATTTCGGCGCCAGCCGGGTGCGCTGAGACCGTGTAGTTCAGCGATTTGAATGCGACCCACCTGCCTGTCGGGCTGGTGTCTGACACTACACTGAACCGAGCGTTCAGCCCCGGTTGTTCGGTGACCCTCAGATGAAGCCTCCCCTGTCCTTCGCGACCACGGATCAGA
>JBGCFK010000548.1:0-3770 GCA_045106875.1 Paracoccaceae bacterium
GGCTTCATTTGATAAGGCAAACCGCACGTCGCTCAGCGGCGTACGGGGCCCGGGCATCGACGACGGCCTGAAGGTGCTGCAATCGGTGGGAAAGGCGATCGGCGTTCCCGTTCTGACCGATGTCCACGAGGAGGCGCAATGCAAGCCAGCGGCGGAGGCG
Organism: Paracoccaceae bacterium; assembly: GCA_045106875.1. Lineage (GTDB taxonomy): Bacteria > Pseudomonadota > Alphaproteobacteria > Rhodobacterales > Rhodobacteraceae > Thermohalobaculum. Next base: position 161 of record JBGCFK010000548.1, read on the forward strand.
GTCGATATCCTGCAGATACCGGCATTTCTCTGCCGTCAGACCGATATGCTTCTGGCCGCAGGCGAAACCGGCGCGGCGATCAATGTGAAGAAAGGTCAATTCCTGGCACCCTGGGAGATGTCCAATATCACGACCAAGATCGAAAGTACCGGCAATACGCGCATCCTCTTGACCGAGCGAGGGACCTCATTTGGATACAACACGCTGGTTGCAGACATGCGGTCGCTCCCGCAAATGGCGCAAACCGGCTACCCGGTTGTGATGGATGCCACTCATTCGGTGCAGCAACCGGGCGGACGGGGCGGCTCCTCTGGCGGACAGCGGGAATTCGCTCCGGTCATGGCTCGCGCAGCTGCTGCTATTGGGGTGGCGGCCGTTTTCATTGAAACTCATGAAGACCCGGACAAATCGCCATCCGATGGTCCAAACATGATCTACCTGGACCAGATGCCAGAGCTGATTGAAACTTTGATGCAGTTTGACAAACTCGCCAAAGCCCACCCAATCAAGATCTGAAAACGAGGCTCAGTCGAATAGATTGCGCAGAAGTTTGTCCTTGATGGTGTCTTCAGTGGACTGTTTACCCTTTTTTTTGATCCCGAGACTGTCGAGAGCTTTTTCCTTGGCTTTGCGCTCTAGCTCCTTTCTTTCCTCCTCCAGCTCTGCCTCCAGAATTGCCTGAACGTCAGGACGAATGGACACGTTGGACCATGGTCCTTCGAATATCACGGGCACCGCCAATCCCTGTCCAGAATTCGCTCGAAGCGCCACAGGAGTAAAAACATAATCCATGCGCTGTCTGCCGAGGTTGACCGTTCCTTCCCCGGAAGCGCGGTAATTCTTGAGCTGCAAAAGCAAATCGCGGTTGGTCAACACCCCGGACGCAATCGTCCATGTGGCAGTCAAATCGTTGAAGATGGTCGTTCCGCTTGTCGCCCCACCGGTGAGCAACTGATCGAGATTGATCCCCTCGAGCGTCCCGCGGCCTATTTTCAGGTCTCCATCCCCAGAGAGTGAGCGCATGATTGCGTCAACATTGGATCCGGCTCCCAGAAACGACAGCTTCAGGTCTCCTCGTCCGGTCAGCCTGTCCATATCGATCGCATCCGCAAGCAGCGGCTGCATCTGGACACCTGCAATACTCATTCTGCCACCGACTGACAGACCACTACGATTATTGATGACAAACTCACCTGTAACGTCGCCGCCATAGGCCGCAACTTCACGCAAGTCGAAAACCATACGGGAGTTTTCGTTCCGCAGCACAGCGCGGGTCTGGCCAAGCTTGAAATCGCCAAGGTCAATACTGTTGGCACTCAACGCAATATCGCCATTGAAAGCCGCCAACCCGCTTGCGTCTATCGTGTCTTTGGGCCAACCGTTTGATGTGCTCGACGATCCACCAGCTCCACCCGAGCTGTTACTACTGCCAGAGCTATTGCCGCTGCCCGACCCACCGTCGCTACCGGACGACCCGCCCGTGGCCGGCTTAAGATCCAAATCCCCTGCATCAAAGCGCGCGTTGATCTGAGGAACATCATTCAGCGATAGGTCCGCAGCGCCACTGATCTCGTTTCCACCCAGATCAACCCGTAGTTCCCGAAGCGCCAGTTGGCGATCCGGCGTCAAGGTCATTTCTGTCTTGATGTCCAAACTGCGACCCAGCTTCTGCGGTAAATCCACGGCGGGCAGTCCAAAAGCCTGCAAGAGTGCATCGGTGTTTTCCGCAGACAGGGAAACTGTACCCGCTACCGCACCATCGGTGCTCGCCCGCCCGTCTAGCGACACTTCACCGGATTGCGTCGACACCTTACCGCGCAAGGCGCTTACTTCTCCATCGATCAAAGCGCTAAGAGCGTCAACCGTGAGATCCACCGCTACGTCGGACGCAGCGGGCCGAACGTTCGCTATGACCTGCGCTGCGCCTGCCGGGTCGGGCCAGTCGAGGCTCAAATCCACTCCACTCAGAGAAACCAGCTCGCTACCTTCCGCGTCAAAGATCAGCGTGGCATCCGTGATCTCAAGCCGTTCGATACTGATACTGCGTTGCGACAATGACGCAGCTTCGGGACTGGCACTGCTTTGCTCCGATTTTTCGGGGGTCTTCACATCCGGGATCTCTCTGCTGCCGCTAGTCTCGTCGAACTGCCAGCTACCGCGTCCATCCAATTTCTGTTCCAGTCGGATTGTCGGGCTGTGAGCTTCGATATTTGTGACGCGCACGTCACCGCTCAACACGCTGATCACGTCCACTCCAATTGCCGCATTGTCTGCTTCAAACATCGGACCCTGCGCCGCCCATTCGGCGTTTCCTATTTCCAAACCGTCAGCACTGACACCAAGCACCGGCCAGAATGTCAGCGACACATCACCATTGATCGCGACGCTGCGTCCTGTTGCGGCAGTCAATTGGTCCGTTGCGATCCGCGCCAATCTATCAGCTGGTAAGAGAAACACGGCACCGATGAGAATGACGATAAGGGCCAGAAGAATGCCAAACAGGCGGAAAATCCATTTCATAATGAAACCTCTCTGCGCGATGGGAGACCCTTTCGCGGCACTCCCTTCTGCATTATAGCGCAAAACATGAGCACAAACCCACCTGATTTACGGCCGGATCTGGCACCGAAACCTCGCATCTCCTCACCGCGACGCGCGGATCAACCTACCATTGGCATGGTCAGTCTGGGGTGTCCGAAAGCACTGGTAGACAGCGAACGCATTTTGACCCGGTTGCGCGCTGAAGGCTATGGGATTTCATCCGATTATGACGGTGCCGACGCGGTTATTGTCAATACTTGTGGCTTCCTCGACAGTGCAAAGGCCGAGTCGCTTTCAGCTATCGGCGATGCCTTGCAAGAAAACGGTCGCGTCATCGTCACGGGCTGTCTGGGCGCGGAACCGGAATATATCACCGGTGCCCATCCAAGCGTTTTGGCGGTCACAGGTCCACATCAGTACGAACAGGTGTTGGATGCCGTACATCAGGCTGTGCCGCCCGATCCGGACCCTTACGTTGATCTCTTGCCTGCCTCCGCCGTCAGTCTTACTCCGCGGCACTTCAGTTACCTGAAGATTTCCGAAGGGTGTAATCACAAGTGCAAGTTCTGCATCATTCCTGACATGCGCGGAAAATTGGCAAGCCGACCCGCTCATGCTGTCGTGCGTGAAGCCGAAAGACTGGTGGAAAACGGTGTGCGGGAGTTACTGGTCATCAGTCAGGATACCTCTGCCTATGGCGTGGATATCAAGCACGCGGAAGATCGGGGACACCGAGCGCATATAACGGATCTTGCGCGTGATCTGGGAGGATTAGGAGCGTGGATCCGGCTGCACTACGTCTATCCCTACCCGCATGTCCGCCAGTTGATCCCACTGATGGCAGAAGGACTGGTACTGCCTTATCTCGACATCCCGTTCCAACACGCACACCCGGACGTCCTGCGGCGCATGGCGCGTCCTGCTGCTGCAACCAAAACATTGGACGAAATTGCGGCTTGGCGGTCGGTGTGCCCGGATCTGGCGTTGCGCTCTACGTTCATTGTCGGCTACCCCGGTGAGACCGAAGCAGAATTCCAAACGCTTCTGGATTGGCTCGACGAAGCACAAT
>JBGCFK010000549.1:0-8031 GCA_045106875.1 Paracoccaceae bacterium
ACGTCGACGGCGGCATCACTGTTCTCGTAGCGCGTGCTCTCGTCCAGACCGCTGCGCCCGATGATCCGGCCAGACCGCTCGCGCCAGCCCCTCTCAACGGGTGCCATGCGCGACCCGCCGGCACGACGAACAAGCCCGACGAAGTCGACCCATGCGTCCGCGCGCTGGATCTCGTCTTCGAGATCTAGCCCGTCGAACGGGTGGCAAATGCCTGTGACGGCTTCACGCGGGCGGTAATTCCCTTCGCCCATGGTGGCTCTCCTTTATGATGTGAGGGGTCAGGGTGGACGGCCCGGCCGGGGGAGAGCCGGGCCGTCCATGGGCGGATGGGAGGTGCCCGCTCTTGTCGGGTTCTCAGAGGTCGGTGGTGATATGACGTGCTGCGCGGGCGCGCGCCGCATAGGCCGAGATCGGTTGATCGAGTTCCGTGTAGAGGTCCCGCTCGACCGGCAGTCCGAGGGCGCCGCGTATGCCGCGAAGTTCCTCGATGGACACATGGCCGAGCTCCGGCGTGCCCATGCCGAGATCTGCCAGGCAGAAGGCCAGATCACCGTCATGCGCGGTGATCTCCGTGATCAGCCAGGTCGCATTGGCATCGGGCGTGAAGAGCTTGATCACCGGCACGTGGTCCGGGGTCTCGTGACCTGCGTCGTGGGCCGCGGCCGTGACCCGGCCATTGGCCAGGAGCCTTGCGTGCTGGGCCTGGGTGAAGAGTTTCATGGGAGCGCTTTCTCTTATCTGGGATTGTCAGCACTCCCCGGGCAACCCCCCTCCTCTCCCACGAATTACGCGTTTTGCATGCCCCAGGGCGCTGAGCGCCAGGCCGGGTGGTCGTGGTGCGCGTCACCGCCGAAGGGCGCAGCGAGCGCTTGAGCGACTTCCTCCAGTCGGGGGAAGAGCGGATCGCGCTCTGGCACGTTTCCCTCGAGGCATTGGTAAAGCTGGCACTCGACCTGCTTGCAGATTGTTGCCGGATCGAGCCCGGTGATCCGTTCGAACCGGTCGCCCGAGACGTCGGCCATGTAGTCGTCGCGGCTACGCTGACCCTCGCGAGAGGACGCCAGGCGATAGCGCTGTGAGACGGCCTCGACATTCATGGCCCAGAGACCACGCCCGAGCGTATCGGCGCAGACGGGACGTCGTTCATGGGCAATCAGCGCGTCCGTGGCGATGTGAATGACGGTGCGCGAGACAACAAAGGCGGACATGGCGCTACTTCTTCGGCGTTGCGGTTGAGGTCTCGGGTGCTGCGGCGTTCTCCACGATGCGCCCCCGCAGGACGGCAACCCCGGCAGCAATCGGATCGGGATGGTCCTTGAAGGCGATCCAGAAGGTGAAGCGGCTGTCAGGATCGGGGCTCAGGCCTGCCTGGCGCTCCAGCGCGCCCAGCGTCCCTGGCACGGGGCTGTGCCGAGGCGCGCTCATGCCGCCTTCGCGGGCTCGGCGGACCGGGCCGCCTCCGGCAGCGCCGCCGGACCAGCCGCATCGAGCAACCAGTCGGCCGCAGCCTGCGCCGCACTCACCGTGCACTGCAAGGCGCGGGGTTCTGCCCGCAACACCCCGATCCAGTGATCGAGATAGGCGGCAGCATTGTCCTCGGCGGGCTCCAAACCGATCCGTGCGCCCAGGAAACATGCGCCAAGCTCCGCGACCAATTCCTCCTCAGCGTAACTCTCGGTGCTCGTCTTCTCCGGAAACCGGTCGAGACGGGTTTTGTGGCCCGTCGCGTGGACTCCTTCATGGCAGAGGACCCGATAGAACCCGTGGGCCTCGTCGAAAAGCGCATGCGGGGGCATCTCGATGGTATCAGTGGTGGGCAGATAGCAGGCCCGCGTGCCCCTGATCTCTATGGTCAGCCGGGTCGCGTCGAAGAAGCGCTCGTATTCCGGCAATGGTGCCGGTCCGGTATCCTCTGCGGGAGCGTGCTGAAAGGCCTCCGGCAAGCCGTCGATCTGGCCCGTGTTGAAGACCGTGTAGACCCGCGTGAACGGGATCTTCGCGGGCTCGCCCTCAGCTCCGGTGCTCTCTTCCTTCTCGACCGTGCCGTATTTGAGCACCCTCGTGCCCTTCTCGCCGCGCCGCACCTGGCCGCCGAGCGCCTTTGCCTGGCGGTAGGTCAGCCAGTGCGCGCCGTCGAAGCCTGCCTCCTCGGCCCGCAGCCAGAGCGCCAGCGTGTTGATCCCGCGATAGGGCGTCCCGCACGCCCGGAGCGGGAGCGGCGTGCCACCCCCGCACCAGGGCTTACGCCAGGGCAGCGTACCTGCCTCGAGCGCGGTGATCATCCGTGCAGTGATATCTGCGTAAAGCGCATCTGTGCGATCTGACATGGGGAGCCTCCGGGGTGTCTGAACCTCTCTCTGCCCCTCGGGGGGCAGAACACTCAGCCCCGCCCACCTCCCCGTTCAGCCGGGCCGTGCTTGCGCGATCGACATGCCATCCGGCAGTCCTCTGCATCTTCCAGCACGGCATCGACAAGGGCGTCGTCTGCAATGGCATCCAAAAGCGCGCGGCAGAGCTTGCTCACGCTGATACCGCGTTGGGCGGCGTACGGCTCCAGGGCTGTGAGGACGTCATTCGAGAGGCGCTTGCACGGTCCGAGACGCACCGCATGCCAGATGCCGCTCACAGCGGTAGCGCGAGTTGATCGGCGGACTTGAGGACCGGGCCGAGGTCGTCGACGATGACAATCGACCGCTCCGGGCAGCGTTCGATTTTCATGATGGTCTCGCGCACCTGGCGTTCGGACGTACCCGTCATTTCGATCGAGACGTGTCCTCGATCATGACGCAAACGGACCCGCCAGAAACGCAGCGGGGCCGGCTCGTCCCCACTCATGCCTCGGGCCTCCGTGTCAGGAAGGCCAGCTCCGTGGTCGGCGCATAGACCCCGCCTGAGATCAGGTGGGGGTGGTCGGCAATGCGCTCAGCCCGGTAGAACGCCGCCGTGCCGGCATCGCGAAAGTTCCGTTCCAGCCAGGCACAGGCGCTCTCGCGGCCAGTGACCGACGCCGGGACCGGCACAGACACGCTGTCGATCAGCGCGATCACGAAGATTAGGCGGGTTGACACGACGGTATTGGCCTCGCTGAGCCGGGGTGGATGCATCTGGTCAGAGGGCGCCTGGTCAGAAACCCGGCCCTCGGCGGGCGTTTGAGGGGATCTCCCCGGGCCCTTGCCGGAACACGGGTTCGCATCGTCTTGAAGGATCATGGCGGGGTCCTTTCGGGTTGGATGTCGATCAGAAAAGCGAGCCCTGTCGCGGCTCTGCTGACGCATCGGCTCTGCGAGCCTTTGCGCCGGTGCCCGCGGCTGCGCTGGGCCGCGGGCACTCGGTTTGCAGCGGGCTCAGGCGGCGGCTGCGTCTGGCTCCTCGACAGTGTCATCCGCCTCTGTCGCATCAGTGATGTCCGCGTCGTGGCCAGCGGCATCGTCGGGGGCAGCCGCAGCATAGGCCATGCCCTCCGGAAGCCAGGCAGCGGCGGCCGCCTCGGCCTCGGCGGAGAGATGGCGGGCATCGCCTGCGAAGAACCTGTCCGTAACGGTCAGCAGATCAGCCTTCTTCATGGAGGCGTGGCGCTCGGCGAAGGCCTCACCACCGCAAGTCGCCAGGATCGGCAGGATCTGCCCCTTGGAGAGCCGCCCGAAGAGCGTCCCGGTCGTAGGGGTCCAGAGCGTGCGGATATCGACGCCCATACGTGCGCCGGTCTGCTCAAGCGGATGGCGGTCCGGGGTTTTCTCGGCCCCCTGGGCTAGCCGCGGCATGGCGAGTGCAGCCACGCACCAGGCCATGACGGCCTCCCGATCCTCGAAGGCGAGGGCCGTGAAGGCTTCAAAACAGGCAGCCCCGTCGCCGGCGCGGGTCCAGTCGAGGGCCAGCCCGTCGCGCGCCGCCAGGAAGGCCGCGGCGGCAGGTGTATCATCGGATCCGGGCAGGCACTCGGCATGGACCGAAAGGCTGAGCCCGTGGCTCTGATGGCCGCTCATCAGAAGTCGGGTGGCCAGCGAGAAGACGAGAAGATCAAACGCGGCCACGGGATCCCCGGCAAGATGCGCCTGGAAGACCGTGTTGCGGGCCTTGGCAAGATCCGTGAGAAGGGCCGCGGAGAACGGTTTGGGCCCAGACTGCGCGCCGTCCTCGACCGATGCGTCCACTTCCCCGTTCCCGGCGACATTGGAGCCCTCGGTGTCTTGCCCGTCGCCCTTGCGCACGAACCCGGCCTCTATCCGCAAGCTCCCGGCATGGCCAATGGTCACGAAAACCCCGGCACTTGCGATCTGCTCAGGCGTGAACCGCTCTTCGCGGGCCTCCTCGATTTCATCAAGCCGGATGGAGGCCGCCTCATAGGCCTGCTCCTCATCCTCGGTAAAGGCCCGGTCCTTTGCGTTGGCCGCGTCCTCCAGTTCGGCCATGCTGGCGATGAGTTCCGCTTCCTCGCGATCAGCGTCCGCGTTCGGCACGGGCTCGGGATAGAGCCGGCCCAGCGCTTGCGTCATCTCCCAGCCGAGCTCAGGCGTGACCTCGACCCAGGCCCAGCCCTCGGCGCGGGATTGCTCGGCGGCGGCCTCGAGTTTCTCATGGGCGAGCCGGTCAAGAAGGGCTGCATCTGCAAAGACACCTGCCCCCTCGTCGTCGAAGAGATCGCGGTCAAAGGCCCCGCCGGCGGCAATATAGACCTCGACGCCGACGAACTGCGCGCGCCGCGCGGACGACGGCACGCCGCCTTCGTCCATGTCGCGCCGGATGCTCCAGGCGTTGGCCCGGAAGGGCGTGTCCGGCGCGCCGCCGAGTTTCTGCCAGACCGCGCGTTGCAGGTCCGGGTCGGGCCGGCGCGCAAAGGCCATGGCGGCCTCGAGGCTCACATGTCCCGCGCGCATGGCCTCCCGGATTTCCAGGGCGAGATCGCCAAGGCGCAGGCGCTTCAGCACGATCGCTTCGGTTATGCCGAACCGCTGGGCGATCTCCTCCGGCACAGCACCCTGGTCGCGCAGGGCGGCAAAAGCCTCAAACGCGTCGACGGGCGCCATCTCAGCCCGGCAGGTGTTTTCCGCCAGCGAGGGCTCGACGGCACCGTCCTCCGGCGCGAGCACCCGGCAAGGCACGCCGTGGTCCTGCGCGATCTGTCCATCTTCTGCGAGATGACGGAGGGCAGCGAGGCGCCGCGCACCTGCCGTCACCAGGAACTTCGTCTTGGTGCCGGGCTTTCGGCGCACCACCAGGTTCTGCAAGAGGCCATGAGCCGCGATCGAGGCCCCGAGGCCCTCGATATCGCCTGGCGCGGGCTGGGCACGCCGGACGTTCTCCGGGTCGGGCTCGAGCTTGTTGAGGGGGATGGTCTGCATGAGGGATCTCCTGTCAAGCGACCCCTCTCTCGACACTCCGGAGGGGCCACAGCCCCCCTGCCCCACCCTGCCCACGAGACGCCCGTAGCGCTGCAAACCCGCAGCCCGGCATCAATGGCATCGCCCATGCGCAGCCCCTCGCCATGACCCAGGGGAGCGCGAGCGTTACCCGAAGGGCCAAGACCCGTGAGGAACTTGGGTCGAAGCGAAATGAAGACAGGATGTCCGATCGCAGGGTGCGCGCGCATCGACCTGCGCTCTAGAGAGCGTGATATCCATCACGGGCTGGTTCCGGGAGAGTAAGAGGTCGTACGGTCGGGCTAGATCCGATCGAACAGCCCCGGTGCCAGCTCCTCCCAGAAGGCGCAGATGGCTGTTGCGTTCAAGGTTGGCTTGGTCGATCAGTGCCAGATACCCCGTTAAGGACGCCCAAAATCTCTTAAGCCCCTGATTTCACGTTAGTAACTTTGGAGTTCGGATCGCTCCATAATCATGTGTTTATGGAGTATTAGCCGACAGGTTACGTGATCGCATTCGTTGCCCCTCCATAACCCATCACCTAATCAAAACACCCTAAACCTCATGTTACTCCAATGTCATGCGGCCCCTGAAAGGCGCAATTTTCGTATGGCGTCGCTGCACGTCAAATCGCCCGCCACCCCTGCCTTCGCTGGTCCACAACGCCGATTATCGAGCTAAACGGGGAATTCGGAACCCACCGACCAAGCCAACCTCAGGTGGCCCGGTTTCTGGCCGACAGTGCCTATAATGGCAACGCGGTCATGGACTGCCTGAAAGAGGCGTTCGGGGAGGAGGTCGAGGTCGTCATTCCACCGCCGAAAAACCGCAGTTCTCGGCCTCAACGTTCGGCGTGATGCTCACATCGAACATATCGCCGAGCATGGTCGAATGGCCTGGCAGTCAGAGACGGGGTCCAACAGCCGCGCCCTCGTCGAAGCACAGATCGGCCGCCGCAAAACCGTAACTGTCCGCGGCCTGACCGCTAGAGAAATGAGCCGCCAGATCACAGAAACCAAGATCGGGTCCGTCGGCATAAAGGTACGTCAAGTACCATAGTGACAAGCGTATCCACTTGAGAAGTCGAAGAAATATGGCGTTGGTCGCTCCCTGATCCGGCAGGCTATTTAACTGCGGGAATTCAGGAGTTTCCTGTCCATCTGCCTGTCCGGCTTTCAATCTGTCCGCATTGCCATCTATCTAGGCCTATGCGGCCTGAATAAATTTTGTCCGCCAGACGTTCGTTTGACGGACAGGGGGCTATACACAGGGCCTTGCTGATCCAAGATGCGGTGTCATAGGCGATTTCGTTCCTGCCAGCACTGGTGACTGCATCTGCAACGATATGTCGGCCAATTCCTGTGGGACCTGACTTACCTTTATGCCGACGGATCCTTCGTTCTGCGATTACGGCAAAGCCGACCCGTATGACGTGGAGTTCAGCACATGTTATCACGCGACTTTTAGATCCGCAGACCGTGTCTCGTCACAACACTTGGAATTTGATTTTTCAGCGTTCCAGCCAGCGCACCAAACAGCGTCAACGACCAACCTGGGCCATCGCTATTCCTCCAGGAACGCTCGCGACAGGTGGTCGTTCAACGGTCGGGTCAGGTAGCTCATCACGCTGCGTTCGGCTGTTTGCAGAAACGCGTCCACAGGCATGCCGGGCACCAGTTCTACATCGCCGAGCCGCGCTAACTCCTCACCCGAAATCAGCACCTGAACGCGGAAGAAGGTCAGACCAGTAGCCTCGTCCATCACGCTGGTCGGGGACATCCACTTCACGCTTCCCTGTAGCTCAGGTGTCGTTCGCTGGTTCAGAGCCGACATCATGACCTTGGCTTCCTGCCCGACAAACACCTGATCAATCGAGATCGGATCGACCCGCGTTTCGAACTCGATCCCCTGATCCGAGGGCACGATCTGCAGTATCGTCTGACCGGGCGAGACCACGCCGCCAATGGTCACGACCTGCAGCTCGTGAACCACCCCGTCCACAGGCGCGCGAATTTCGACCCGGTCCAGCTGCTTCTCAGTCGACAGGATCTGCTGCACCAGCTCCTCGGTCTCCGTCGTCACGGTCGACAGTTGCTCCACCGCTTCCTGGCGAAACTGATAGTCGCCCTGGAGCATCTCCAACTCGGTGTCGCGGATCGAGTTCGCAATCCGCGCAAGCTCGGACTGGTGTTCGGCGATCTGACCCAGAAGGTCCGCGCGAGACCGTTGCAGTGCCAACACCTGGCTTTCTCGCGCAAGCCCCTTGTCCGAAAGCGTCTTCATGCTGCTGAGCTCGCGGTCAATGAAACCCAACTGATCTTTCTTGGAACTGATCAGTCCATCCACGCCTGTGATCTGGTTGCGATACTGCGCAACCTTCTCGGTCAGTTGCTCACGACGGCCCTTCAGCACTGCGGAGCGGCTTTCAAACAGTTCCATCTGACCGGCGCGACGACGTTGCAATTCAGCCTCGCCCACAAGGTCGGAAGTGTCCTTGAACACGAGGGTGTCGAGCCCGCGTTGCTCGGCTTCCAATCGTTCCCGCTTGGACATCGCGTCAGCCAACCGATTACGATAGATATCGAGGTTAGCCCGCAGCAGCGTCGGGTCCAACCGGACCAGCGCTTGACCTGCACGCACTAGTTCTCCGTCTTGTGTCAGGATCTCCTCGCCC
>JBGCFK010000055.1:0-3494 GCA_045106875.1 Paracoccaceae bacterium
CTGATCCCCGCCGACATCTGGCCCAGCGCGGTCAGCTTCGAGGCTTGCACCAACTGGTCCTGCGTCGCGCGCAGTTCCGAGGTTCGGGCGTCCACCCGGGCCTCCAGCTGCGAGTTCGCCTCTGCTTCGATGGCCAGGCGGTCGGCCATCCGCCGCCGCCACAGCAGCACAATCATCCCGATCAGCCCCAGCACGCCAATCAGAGCGGCGGCCAGCAGGCCCCGGACAAAGGCGGCGGCCCGGGCCGGGCCTATGTCGATGAAGCCGCGCGCCAGCATGTTGAATTGCGGCGCGGCGCGCTCGGCGATCAGGGCAGTGGTGGGCAGTTCCTCGGACGGCTGGAAGCGCCAGATGGTATGGCCCCCGATCACTGCATCCTCGTGCCCTGGGAACGGCAGATAGGCGTCCGATGTCGGCCCTTCCGGTCTGTCCTGCCGGAGCAGCAGGCTGGTGCGATTGGCGGCGAAGACAATGTTTTCTGAATCGAAGAACGCAATGGCTTCGGGGTCAACACCCCATTCGAATTCCAGCGCCGCAAGGTCCGCCGACACGATCACGGCCCCGACCGGCGGGGGCGCGTCGTTGATCACCCCACGGCTGAACCGCAGGACCCGGCGGTCCCCGGCAAGACCGTGTTCGCGCCCAAGGCGGGCATTCAGCGCGGCGGTCAGCAGGCGGGGCGACCGCAATGTCGGCTCTCCTGCGCTCAGCAAGGGTGTGCCATCTTGTGCCAGGATCACGATCCCCGCCGCACCATAGGTGAGCACGGCTTGTTCCAACAGGTCCAGGGTGGCAGCGCGGCCCTTGCCCGAGCGCACGGTCTCGACCACTGCGGGATGCTGGGCCAGCAGGTTGACCAGTACCCGGAACGCCGAAAGTTGCCCGGACAGACGGTCGGTGGCCTGTTCGACCCGGATGCGTCCGGTCTCTGCCAGGTCGTCCAGATTGACCCGGTAGGCGATCTGGAACACCAGATAGCCCACGGTGACGCCGATCATCATCGACAAGGCGGTCAGGATCAGCAGAAGGCGGGTCAAGAACAGGTCCGATGATTCGAGTTTCGGGTGGCTGTGTTCCTAACGCCGTGGTCATCGCGCAGGCAACGAAATCTGCCCGAAATTTCGGACAAATACGCCAAGGTCCATCTGAAAAGTGCACAAGCATCTGGAATTGTTTTGAAAAATTTTTTGGTCAGAAACTTTTTGCCGCAAGTCTTGCTGGGCGATCATTTGCCGAGGTCATGCGGATAGATCCGCACCAACCCATGGGAGGGAACATGAAAACTATCCTTAGGGCCGCTCTGGCCACCGCAATCATCGCCGCCCCGGTCGCTGCCATCGCCGCCTGTGATGAAGGCGAAGTCGTGATCAAGTTCAGCCACGTCACGAACACTGACAAGCACCCCAAGGGGATTGCCGCCTCGCTGCTGGAAAAGCGGATCAATGAGGAGATGAACGGCAAGATGTGCATGGAGGTCTTCCCGAACTCCACGCTCTACAATGACAACAAGGTCCTGGAAGCGATGCTGCAGGGTGACGTTCAGCTGGCCGCGCCCAGCCTGTCGAAGTTCGAGAAGTTCACCAAGAAGTTCCGGATCTTCGATCTTCCTTTCATGTTCAACGACATCAATGCCGTGGAGCGGTTTCAGGCGTCCGAAGCTGGTGTAGGTCTGCTCGACAGCATGCAGCGCCGGGGCCTGCAAGGCCTGGCCTACTGGCACAACGGCATGAAGCAGATGTCCGCCAACAAGCCGCTGATCTCGCCTTCTGACGCCAATGGCCTGAAGTTCCGCGTGCAGTCCTCGGACGTGCTGGTCGCTCAGATGGAAGCCATCGGCGGCACGCCGCAGAAGATGGCCTTCTCGGAAGTCTACGGCGCCCTGCAGCAGGGTGTTGTCGATGGGCAGGAGAACACGTGGTCGAACATCTACGGCAAGAAGTTCTTCGAAGTGCAGGACGGCGTGACCCAGACCGATCACGGCATCATCGACTATCTGCTGGTAACATCCGTCGACTGGCTGGAAAGCCTGGACCCGGAAATCCGTGACGAGTTCCTGCTGATCGTGTCGCAGGTTACCCAGACCCGGAATGCCGAGTCGACCAAGGTGAACGCAGAAGCCAAGCAGGCCATCATCGATGCTGGCGGCACCGTGCGCACCCTGACGTCTGAGCAGCGCGCAGCCTGGGTCGAGACCATGAAGCCGGTCTGGGCCAAGTTCAAAGGTGACGTGGGTGCCGACAACATTGCGGCCGCGCAGGAGGCGAACCAGCTGACCAACTGATCAGGATCAGTTGACGAAACCTGGCCCGGGGGCAAGTGCTCCGGGCCAATTTTTAACACCCAGCAGCACTGTCAGGCCGGAAGCCCGGGGATAGCTGCCCTGCGGGCCCCGCGGGGCTCTGCCCAGTACCCCGAGGTATTTCCGGCCAGGTGAAGGGGAGGTCCGTCCTCTCTTCCCGCAGCGCTGCGCATTGAGCGGGAGGCGGGCATGGCGCGCGCAAAGTCGGTCTTTGACCATCTCGAGGAATTTCTGATCGCGCTGATCCTCGGAGCGATGACGGCGATCACCTTCGCCAACGTGGTCGCCCGATACATGGACACGAACATCCTGTGGGCGCTGGAAGCGACCGTGTTCCTGTTCGGTTGGCTGGTGCTGCTGGGCGCGTCCTATGCGGTCAAGGTCCGGGCACATCTGGGCGTGGACGCGATCATCGCCATGTTCGGGCCAGGCGGCAAGCGCGCCATGGGCCTGTTCGCGGCGGCGTGCTGCGTTGCTTATGCTCTCCTGCTGCTGAAGGGTTCGTGGGATTACTGGGCGGTGTTTGCTGATCTCTACCCGACCTCTGGCCGCTGGTTTCCGACGGGCCTGAACGAGAGCGCCCGGTCGCAGTCGTTCTACGAGGTGCAGGACATCCCGATGTGGGGCTTCCTGCGGTTCTTGGAAGACTGGATCAACTATGGCGAGGCCTACGAGAAGCTGCCCAAGGTCGTGCCCTACATCGTCATGCCGCTGTCCTCGACCCTGCTGCTCTACCGTTTCATCCAGGCTGGCATCGCCATCGCACAGCGCCGTGCCGACAGCCTGATCGCCAGCCACGAAGTCGAGGACGCGTTGGAGGACGCCGCCGCGACCGTGGCTGCTGCCGACACCAAAGCCAACAGAAAAGGGGCCTGAGCCATGGAAGTCGCAATTCTCTTCGGGCTTATCATCACTCTGCTGCTGTGCGGAGTGCCGATCGCCGTGGCGCTTGGCCTGTCGTCGATCCTGTTCCTGCTGGTATTCTCGGATGCCTCGCTAGCCTCGGTCGCCGGCACCCTGTTCGAAGCCTTTGAAGGCCACTTCACCCTGCTGGCCATCCCGTTCTTCATCCTTGCCTCGGCGTTCATGTCCACGGGCGGTGTGGCAAAGCGGATCATCCGCTTTTCCATCGCCTGCGTGGGGCACTTCCCCGGCGGGCTGGCCATTGCAGGTGTCTTCGCCTGCATGATGTTCG
>JBGCFK010000550.1:0-3883 GCA_045106875.1 Paracoccaceae bacterium
AGAACAAGGCAATATTCTTCGTACACTGCATGGTGACATTCTTGGAACGTACAAGACCTGCTTCCAGCATGCAGAATCCGGCCGCCATGAACATGACCAAGAAGCCACCGATCAGGAACAGCAGAGTGTTCAGGATCCAGACAGTCTGCGCCGGCACATCACCGGACGCCTCCTGAGCCAGCACGGGACCAGCCGCCATCAATGCAGCCGCCCCCAGTGCAAAGGGAAGAAGTTTTTTCATGAGATTACCCTCGTTACATGTTTATGGATTGGGACGCGCTCAGAGCGCATCCTGGTCGCGCTCGCCGGTGCGGACGCGCAGCGCCTGCTCGACGTTCAGCACGAAGATCTTGCCGTCGCCGATCTTGCCCGTCTGGGCCGTCTTGGCGATGGTCTCGACGACGCTGTCGGCCTGATCGTCATTGACGACAATCTCAAGCTTCAGCTTCGGCACAAAATTCACGGTGTATTCGGCTCCACGGTAGATCTCGGTATGGCCGGACTGCCGTCCGAACCCTTTGACCTCGGAGACCATCAAACCCTGGATACCCTGCCCGGACAGCGCCGTGCGGACTTCCTCGAGTTTGAACGGTTTGATCACTGCAATGACAAGTTTCATTCCCATCCCTCGTACTAGTAACGGATTATTCACACCTGCTTTTTCAAGATGCGTGCCAGTTTTGGGAAGAGGTCAATTTCTGTTTTAATTCAACATGTTAGGCAATTTGATACGGAGCTGCCATAAAGTCCACGGCAAAGCTCATGCCTAAAGTATGCTCAAAATGTAAACTTGCTTATTATTTAGTCATGTTTCTTCTGTATGTTGAACCCGGCCACAAGGGCCGGGTTCGAGTATCGTCAGAGCTGCCTCAACGTTGCACGGCAAACTCCGGATAAGCCTCCATGCCAAGCTCCGCCAGATCCAGCCCGGCTTCCTCAGATTCGCGGCTTGCGCGAATTCCAAAGATCACCGCAAGCAATGTCCAGAGCACCAGAGATGTGACGAAGACAAAACCACCAACCGTCAGGATCCCGACGACCTGTCCAAAGATGGATGCGTCGGAAGTTGTGAAGATCACGGCAAAGGTGCCCCAGACTCCGGCGCAAAGATGCACAGAAATGGCACCGACCACATCGTCGATGCCAAACCGCTCGAGCAGTGGAACCATGGTGACCACCAAGGCACCCCCAACAGCACCAACAGCGATTGCCGTCCCTAAATTCGGCATCAGAGGCTCTGCTGTAATCGCCACCAGCCCTGCCAGCGCCCCGTTCAGGATCATGGTCAGGTCGACCGTGCCAAACCGGAGTTGGGTCAGTATGAACGCCATCATCGCACCGCCGGCGGCCGCCATGTTGGTGTTCGCAATCACCCGCGACATATCGGAAACGGCGCCTCCCGAGTTCATGTAGTACAGCGAACCACCGTTGAATCCGAACCACCCGACCCAAAGGAACAGCGTACCAAGCGCTGCAAGCGCAAGGTTCGATGCGGGTATTGGGTTGATCCGACCATCAGGACCATACTTTCCGATCCGCGGGCCAAGCACGATTGCTCCGGCCAAGGCGGCCCATCCTCCGACAGAGTGAACGATTGTGGCGCCCGCAAAGTCGACGAAGCCCAAATACTCGGCGAGGAACCCGCCGCTCCACGCCCAGGAGGCCTGGATCGGATAGATAAGCCCGGTGAGCACGGCGATGAAGGCCAGGAACGGCCACAATTTGATCCGCTCGGCCAGTGCTCCGGAAACAATGGATGCGGTGGCCGCACAGAACATCAGCTGAAAGAAGAAGTCCGAACCAGCCGTCTTGTTGGCGAGGTCCAACTCGGATGCATCGACGCCTGCCGCAGGCAGTTTCGCCAGCTCGAACGCACCGAGGACCCCGTTGATCGTCCATGCATCGCCGGGATGCATCAGGTTGTAGCCAAGCAGGAAGAACAATATTGAGGCAACAACGATGATACCGATGTTCTTGGTCAGCTGCATTGAAACGTTTTTCGAGCGCACGAAGCCCGCCTCGAGCATGGCAAACCCGATTGCCATGAACATGATCAGGATCCCGAAAACCAAGGCCATGAAGCTGTTCAGAATGAAACCGACCTCTTCAACACCGCCCACTCCGACTTCCTGAGAAAACGCTGGCGAGGCCACAAGCAACCCCATAGCGCCCAGCGGCGCTGCCATAGTATTACGATTCATGTTTAATCCCCATTTTTTGTCTGATGCATGCAACAGCGCTTTTTAAACATCGGTCGGCATGCAGTATTTCCGCCCGGGACTTCGCCCGAGATTCGCATGTCGGTGACAAACACCAGAATTTTGCTCGATTTGTGGCATGCGCATCCAAGCGATACCGATCGCCCCTTATCGAGGCGGAAACTAAGGTTCGACGCGCTGCATTTTGTGTGCATGATCGCGTCAACGGAACTTTGCGAGCCACTTGATGACTGACATCGCCACTCGGGTACACAACCACAACTTCAAGATCGATCCGATTGTCCGCTCGGTCATCGACACCGACTTCTACAAGCTTCTGATGGCGCAGTCGGTACTGCGTCACAATCCAGACACCGCCGTGACATTCAGCCTGATCAACCGCTCGGACACGGTCCCGTTGGCGCGCCTGATCGACGAAGGCGAATTGCGCGAGCAACTTGATCACATTCGCACCCTCAAGCTTTCAAGGGGTGAAAGCACCTGGCTGCGCGGCAACACCTTTTATGGCAAGCTTTGGATGTTCGAGCCGGACTTCATGACCTGGTTCGAGAACTTTCGCTTCCCCGACTACCATCTGGAACGTCGCGGAGATCAGTATCAACTGACTTTCGAGGGGCCCTGGATCGAGACCATGATGTGGGAGGTGCCGGCACTTGCGGTCATAATGGAACTGCGTTCACGCGCAGTGCTCAAGCACATGGGCAAGTTCGAACTTCAGGTCATGTACGCACAGGCGATGAGCCGGGTTTGGGACAAGATCCAGAACCTCAAAGGGCTGGACGGGCTGCGCATCGCAGATTTCGGCACCCGCAGGCGGCACGGATATCTTTGGCAGGACTGGTGCGTGCAGGCGATGATGGAAGGCTTGGGCGAGCGGTTCACTGGCACCTCCAATTGCCTGATCGCGATGCGCCGCGAGGTCGAGGCCGTGGGTACCAATGCGCATGAACTGCCCATGGTCCATGCAGCGCTTGCCCGGTCCGATGACGATCTGGCTGCCGCGCCCTACAAGGTTCTCGAGAACTGGCAGAAGGACTATGCGGGCAATTTGCTGATCGTGCTGCCTGACACCTACGGCACCAAGGAGTTCCTGAAGAATGCGCCCGGCTGGCTGAACTATTGGACAGGCGTTCGCATCGACTCAGGTGATCCGGTTGCGACCGGTGATTTCGTGATCGAGTGGTGGAAGTCACACGGGCAGGATCCGACGCAGAAACTCATGATCTTCTCGGATGGGTTGGACACTGACGAAATCCGTCGGCTGCACGCACATTTCCACGGCCGTGTGGGCCTTGGTTTTGGTTGGGGGACATTGTTGACAAACGATTTCCGAGGCATGGCCCCCGATGGCCGGTTGGATCCGTTCAGCCTGGTATGCAAGGTGATCTCGGCGGATGGGCGTCCGACAGTGAAGCTTTCGGACAACCCGAACAAAGCCATGGGTCCGGAAGACGAGGTCGCGCGATATCAGCGTGTGTTCCACACCGGCGCACAGGAGCGGCGCGCCGTCCTTGTCTGACGTCGGTCCTTCCTTCCGCCTTGCGCAGATCACGCATCCGCGTGACTGCTCAGCCGTCCAGGCCCACCCCCACCGCCGCCATGGATCGCTTTGCGATCCATGGCGGCGGTGGGGGTGGGCCAAGACCCGTTGTATTCTGCACCGC
>JBGCFK010000551.1:0-8933 GCA_045106875.1 Paracoccaceae bacterium
AATACACGGTGCGTGATCAGTTCGAACGCGAATCCTCGGCCGAGGTGCGTGTCTTCCTTGACCCCGTGAATGACGCGCCGGTGGCGGGCAATGACGGCGTCTTTGAAGGCACCGAGGACACGATCCTGCGGGTGGCCATCGACGATCTGCTCGAGAACGACAGCGATATCGACGGCGACAGCCTGCGCATCATCGATCTGGAACCGCTCTATGATCTGGACGGCAATCCAATCGGTGTTACGCCAAGGTTCAACCTGACCTTCGGCAAGGGTAATATCGGGCCTGAGTTCATCGAGTTTGAACCGCTGACCAACCACTTTGGCTTCGCGGGCTTCACCTACACCGTGACGGACGACAATGGCGGCACCGCGAAGGCCGAGGTGGAGCTGTTCTTCAACGGCGTGAACGATGCGCCGAGCGGAACGGACGACTCGAAGACGGTGCGTCTGACGCAGACGGCTGAATTCACGATCGCCGAGCTGCTCGACAACGACCGCGACCCAGAAGGCGACAACATCAACTTCCTGGGTCTGCATTCGGCGTCTGGCGGGACGCTGGACTTCAACCAGGCCACGGGTGAAATCTTATTCACGCCCGATGCCCTGGGCGATTCCACATTCCAGTACGACGTGGAAGACGATCTTGGCGCCTCCGCGACATTCACTGTCACGGTCACAGCGATCCCGTTGAATGATCCGCCGCGTGCGAACAACGATTTCGGGTTCGAGACGCTTGAAGATCAGACGCTGATCATCGACCCGTCCGAACTGCTGGCCAATGACAGCGACCCGAACGGTGACCTGATCATCGTCAGTGGGCTCGAACGCTTCCCGCAGAACGGCAAGGTCGACTTCACCGATGACGGCATGATCCGTTTCCGTCCGCGCGACGATTACAACGGCCCTGCAGGATTCGTGTACGAGATCGCCGATGAGGAAGGTCTGACCGATACCGCCCGCGTCTTCATCGACATCGTGCCTTCGAATGACGGGCCGGTGCTTTTCCCGGATGTCACGGAAGGGTTCGAAGACCTGCCAATGACGTTCCTCGCGGCAGAAGCCTTTGGCAACGACTATGACCCGGAAGGCGATGTGCTGTTCTTCACGACCTCCAGCGTGCTGGGCGTGATCACGAACAGCTATGCCAACCGGACAGAGGAGCAGACGACCTACGAGGTACAGCCTGACGATCTGGCGACCCCAGTGACGGCGTCGGCTGCCTTGGCGGATGGCACGGAGTTGCCCGAGTTCCTCAGCCTCGACCCGGTCTCGCTGGTTCTGGTGGCCGATCCGGCAACCACTCCGACCAGTTTTGGCCCGCTGGATGTCGAGGTCAGCCTGACATCGGCCGAGACGGGTCTGGTCGTCGAGACCAACATCGTCACGCTATCCGACGCGGATACATCGGCCCTGACCACAGATGGTGTTGCCGCTGGTTTCACCACGCCGGATGTGCTGGTCGTCTCGGCAGTGCTGGGCGATGGTACCGAGCTGCCGGACTTCCTGTCCTTTGATCCGCTCACATGGACGCTGACGGCTGACGAGACGCTGATCCCAGATCCGGTTGATCCGACCGATGTGGTGGTCTCGCTGACCCTGCCGGGCACGCCGCCCTTGATGGAGACGGGCACGATCTCGATCACGGACGCGGACCGGGATGTCCTGACAGGCGATGGCATCAAACTGGATCTGGACGTGGCCGTGTTCGATGTGTCCGAGGGCACCTTCGACGCGCGGCTCTTCAACTATCGTCCGCTGCCCGAATGGCTGGCATTTGACGAGGAAACGCTGGAGTTCAGCTTCACCGACATCCCGCCCGAGGCTGATGCCGATGTTGCACGTGTGCGCGTCGTGTTCACGCCAGAGCCCGAGCTTCTGCCCGACAACACGTTCGCATCGTCCGAGGGCGGTTTCGAGGTCGAGTTCGTGATCGACCCTGCCGCCGGGCTGGACCCTGCCGTGAACGACGTTCTGCAGCCGCCCGAGTTCTTCGCGGCACAGGGGCTGTTTGCCTTCCCGCTTGGCACGTCAGAAGGCGTGACCGCGACCAAGGAAAACCTTGCCGACCTGCCGGATTGGATGCTCTTCGACGAAGAGACGCTGTCCTTCACAGGCACGCCGCCCGAACTTTACGTGGGTGCGGTCCCGGTCCGTCTGGATGTGGCCGCTTCGGCGGATGGCAGCCTGCCGGACTTCTCGCTGATCGCCGATGTCGTGATCGACGAGGCCTATTCGGTCGCTGGCGGAGGCGGGTTCTCGAACATCGTCGATCAAGGTGAGCGGATCATCCTGAACCGGCCCGAGGACTTCAACGGTGCCTATGTCATCACCTACTCGGCGCGCGACGAGAAGGACGGCCTGTCAGAAGAACCGGCCCGCGTCGTCGTCAACGTGCTGCCGCAACCCGAGGCACCCGACGCGGTGGACGACTTCTTCGCAGGCACCGAGGATGTGAATTTCACCATCAACCTCGACGATCTGCTGACGAATGACTTTGACGACGACGGCGATTCCTTCCGCGTCACGGGCATCACCCAGCCCGATCCGGGCACGCTGGAGATCACGGCGCCGACACAGGTTGTGCCGGTTCCCGCCGCTCTGCCGGTGTTGGTGGGCGGGGTTTATTCGGCCACGTTGGCCGATGGCACGCCGCTGCCCGAGTGGATGAGCATCGACGCGGCAACGGGCGAGATCTCGGCAGATGTGCCGCTGGACATCCAGCGTGACTTCGAGATCACGGTGAACGTGGACGATGGCACGACCACCGCGTCCGAGACCATCACCCAGCTGTTCGACGGCAATGCGGGCGTCGAGTTGACCTTCATTCCCGAGCCTGCTTTCTCGGGTGAGGTCGTGTTCTCCTACGAGATCACGGACGATCTGCACGGGTTTGGTACGGCAAATGTTACCATCGACCTCGCGCCGGTGAACGATCCTCCGGTTGGTGTGGATGACGAATTCACAACGCTCGAAGCTACGCCGCTGGTGCTGGACTTCGCGCAGGTTCTGGCGAACGACACGGATATCGACGGCGACACGCTGACCGTGACCGAGGTCCTGAACCCCTCGGAAGGTACGGTCGAGATCGCGGGCGGGCAGATCGTGTTCACGCCGCGCTTCGACTGGGACGGCGTGGCAGGGTTCGACTATGTCGTCTCGGACGGCAGCGATGGTTCGGACACTGCCCGTGTGACGGTCAATGTGACGCCGACCAACCGGGCGCCCATTGCCGGAACCGATACGTTTGCTGGCGAAGAAGACACGCCCTTTGTGATCACACGGGCAGAGCTTCTTGCAAATCATGTGGACCCCGAAAACCAGGACGCAGACCCTGCCAATGACGATGTCATCAGCTTCGTGCGCATCAGCGACACGAGCGAGGGTGTGCGGTTCTTCAACCTGCCCAATGGCGACATCCAGATCCTGACAGACCTGAACTTCAACGGTATCGCCACGCTGACCTACGAGATCACCGATGGTCGGCTGGAAAGCGAGGGCACCATCGAGGTGAACTTCGCGCCCGTCAACGATGCGCCTGAAGTCTTTGGCGAGGGCGGCTTCACCACGGTCGAAGACACTCCGCGCTTCATTGATCTGGCCGATCTGATTGCGAATGACACCGATCCGGAAGGCGATCCGATCAGCGTCTCCCGCGTCTTTGACGGGGACAACGGCACTGCCGAGATCGTGGGCAATCAGGCGGTCTTCACGCCGCGTGCGGACTATTTCGGCAACGCGCAGTTCTTCTACGGTGTCGTGGATGACCAGGGTGCCGAGGGCATCGGTGTCGTGACCCTGACCGTGCTGCCCGCCGAGGATGCGCCCATTGCAGTGGGCGATATCGGGATCACGTTGAACGAGGACAGCTTCCTCGACATTGATCCCGCGACCTTGCTGGCGAACGACTATGACCCGGATGGCGGGCCGGTCAGCTTTGTCGGATTTGCGGCGAACCCGTTCCTGACGGATCTGGGCAATGGGCTTTTCCGGTTCGAGCCTGATGCGAATGCGAACGGTACGGTCACGCTGCAATATACCATTGCCGACGAATCCGGTCTGACCGCCAATGGCACTGCCCGGATCGATGTCCTGCCCGTCGACGATGCGCCGGTTGCGTTCGACGACACACTGGCGGGGACCGAGGATCAGGTGTTGATCGTGCCGACCACGGCGTTGACGGCCAATGATGTCGAGGTTGACGGCGAGGCCCTGATCGTCCGCGAGTTCCTGAACTTCGACGGTGTGAGCGTCGCCTTTGATGGGCTCGGCCAGATCGTGATCACGCCGGATGCGGATCGCTTTGGGGTGACCAGTTTCGACTATGTGGTCGAGGACGGCTCGGGCAACACGGCCACCGCAGAGGTCAAGGTCAACCTTGCCGGTGTGAACGACGCGCCCGTTGTGGGTGCGGTCGCCGATATCGTGGGCACCGAGGACGAGTTCTTCTCGGTCACGCTGGACCCGGCGCTGATCTCGGACATCGACACGGCAGCACCCGTGATCCGGGTGCGACCGGTGGATGGCTCGACCCTGCCCGCGTGGCTGGTCTTTGATGCGGTGACACTGACCTTGTCGGGCCAGCCGCCCGCCAATTTCAACGGTGTGCTGGATCTGGAACTGGCGGTCTTTGATGGCCTGACGGATGTCGCGCAGCCCTTCTCACTGACCATCGAGGCCGTGAACGATGCCCCCGTGCCCGCCGACGATGCCTTTAATGGCGGCGCCAACCAGATCATCACGATCCCGGCGGCGTTCCTGCTGGCCAATGACGTGGATGTGGACGGCGACACGCTGACCATCGTCGGCGCGAGCGGTGGTGCGGGCTTTACCGCGGGGGTCACGGTGGACGGCGATGTCGAGATCACACGCGATCCCGCCCTCGGCGGCCAGATCTCGGTTGGCTACACGGTGACGGACGGTGACCTGACCGGCTCTGCCGAGATCATCATCGACCTGGACATCATCAATCAGGCACCGGTGATCGGTACCCTCGATGACATCCGTGTCAACGAGGACAATGCGATCAGCTTCACCATCCCGGATGGCCTGATCACCGACCCGGACGGAGATTCGACCGCGATTGACCTGACCCGCGAAGGTGGTCTGGACCTGCCGGACTGGCTTAGCTTCGATGGTCTCACGGGCACCTTGTCGGGTCAGCCGCCGGCGGACTTCAACGGCACCATTGCACTCGAGGTCAGCGCCTTTGACGGGCAGGAAACGACGACTGCGGCCTTCGCCCTGATCGTGGATCCGGTGAATGATGCACCGCGCCTGTCCGCGCCGTTCTCGGACCGGTTCATCGACGAGGATCAGCCCTTTGACCTGGCGCTTCAGACAGGGCTTGTGACCGATCCCGAAGGCGATGCGTTGACCTATTCGGTGGCGTTGCAGGATGGCAGTGCGCTGCCTTCATGGATCGCCTTTGACCCGGTTGCTTTCGCTCTGACGGGCTTGCCGCCTGCGAACTTCAACGGGGTGCTCGATCTGCAGATCTCGGTCTCGGATGGAACTGAGACGATCTCGGACGTGTTCCTGCTGACTGTGAATGCGGTGAACGATGTGCCGGAACTGCTGGCGCCGATCCCGGATTACACAACGGATCGCGATGGCAACGTGCTGACGACGGGCCAGTCGTTCACGATCCTGACCCCGACGGACCTGTTCTTTGATGCGGACGGCGACGATCTGGCGTTCAATGCGCGCCTCTCGGATGGGACGGCCTTGCCGGGCTTCTTGAACTTTGACGGTGTCAGCTTCTTCGGCACACCCACCAAGAACGAGGCGGGGCCATGGGAGGTCGAGCTGCGCGCAACCGATGGCGTGGCCGAGGTGTCGGACATCTTCACCATCAGCTTTGTCGAGCAGAACACCGCGCCCGAGGTTGGCAACGATAGCGGGTTCATCGTCACCGTGCCGAATGTGATCGATATCGACGTTGCGGATCTGCTGAGCAATGACAGCGACTTTGACGGCGACGTGCTGGAAATCGTGTCGGTGCGCGACGGTGCCAATGGCGAAGTGCGGCTGGACAGCGATGAGAACGGGGCATTCGTTACCTACATTCCCGAGCTGGACTATGAAGGCGACGACGTCTTCTACTACTCTGTTAGTGATGGCGAGACGACGGTCGAAGGCGAGGTCGAGGTCTTTGTCGACAATCCATTCCAGGAAGCCATTGTCGGCGGCGACGGTAACGACAACTCGTTTGGTGGCGCCGGTGATGATCTGATCGACAGTGGGGCGGGCGACGACAATTCGTTCGGTGGAACCGGCAGCGATGTCATCTACGCAGGCGAGGGCAACGATAACTCGTTCGGCGGCTCGGGCGGTGATGCCATCTATGCGGGTGAAGGCAACGACCGCAGCTTTGGCGGCTCGGGTGGCGATGCCATCTATGCAGGCGATGGCGACGACCTGAGCTTTGGCGGCGGCGGTAGCGATGCGGTCTACGCAGGCGAGGGCGATGACCGTGTCTTCGGTGGCGGCGGCGGCGATGCTCTGGATGGCGGCGATGGCGCCGACCTGATCTTTGGCGGTGCAGGCGGAGATATCGTCAACGGCGGTGCCGGGGATGACTTGATCTTTGGTGGTGGTGGAAATGACACGATCACGGCCGGGCAGGGCGACGACCGGATCTTTGGCGGTGCTGGACGCGATCAGTTCTTCTACTCGGACGGTGACGGCTCGGACCGCTTGGATGGCTTCCAGGTCAGCCGCTCAGGCCGCAGATCCTTCATTCCGGGCGACGAGATCCATCTCGATATCGAAGGGATCGACGACTACGATCAACTGCTCGGGTTTGCGACCCAGACCAACAACGGCGTGCTGTTCGACTTTGGGGACGGCGACGAATTGTTCCTGGCGGGCACGCGATTGGCAGCTTTGGATCGTGATCAGTTCACGTTCTTCTAGGGCCACATGATTGGGGCTGTGCCATCGCCTTCAGGCGGTTGGTGCAGATCCCTGTCGAGACCTCTTCAATCTCGCAGGTTTTCTGTTTAACAGGCGGGAAACGAGGCGTGTTCCGCGGGATTGCCGCAAAATCACCCTGATGGTGGGCTAGCTGCCTGATATCAGAGATACGAGAGATTACCGCAAGATGTCTGATAAGGTCGAGCGCAATCCCTATTCCACCGCAACTCGTGGGCTGTGGCGGACCTTTGTCATTGTCGGTCTGTTCAGCGCCATTGTGAACATTCTGATGCTGACCGGGCCGATGTTCATGCTGCAGGTCTATGACCGTGTGCTGTCTTCGGGGTCGGTCGCCACCTTGCAAGGCCTGTTTCTGATTGTCGTCGGGCTTTACGCTTTCATGGCGCTCTACGATTTTCTGCGTGCGCGGCTGCTTTCGCGTGCCAGCTATCGCCTGGATCAAACCGTTGGTGCGGTTGCGTTCGCGAAATGGGTGCGCGGAGGGTCTGATCCGGGAGACAAGATGACCCGGCCCCTCAGCGATTTGGGCGTGGTACGCCAGTTCCTCGGCAGCCCTGGTGTCCTTGGTATCTTTGATCTGCCCTGGGTGCCTTTTTACCTCGCAGTGGTCATGTTCATTCACCCCTGGCTTGGATGGCTGGCCATCGGAGGTGCGGGTGTTGTGGTCGTGATGGCCTTGGCGAACCAGTGGACAACACGGATGCACTATGCCCGCGCGATGGCCATGGACGGGACCGAGAGCTTCTTTGTCGAACAGGCCCGCCGCAATGCCGAGGCCGTGCTGCCTCTGGGGATGTTGGATCGGGTCAAGAACCGTTGGTCCGAGATGCACACGGCTGGCCTTGCCATAGGTCAGGTGGGCGGTGATCGCGCCGAGGGCTTCACGGCCAGCTCGAAAGCCTTCCGGATGCTCCTGCAATCGGCCTTGCTGGGACTGGGTGGCTACCTTGCGCTTCAACAAGAGATCACGCCGGGCATGATCATCGCCGGGTCAATCATTGCGGGCCGGGCCCTTGCGCCGCTTGATCAGGTGATCGGGAACTGGCGCGGCATTGTCCGTACGCGCGAGGCCCACAAGCGTCTCAAGGAGACTCTGGACAATCAGAAACCAGCGAACATCGCCATGCGGCTGCCCGAGCCCAAGGGGTTCGTCAATCTGGTCAACGTCTACAAATACCCGCCCGAGCGTCTGGCCGGTGGAGAACAGCCTCCGATCCTGCAGCAGATCAGCTTCGAGCTGGAACCGGGCGATGCGCTGGGCGTGATCGGTCCAAGCGCCTCGGGTAAATCCACGCTTGCGCGCCTGTTGATAGGCTCCTGGCGTCCTGATGCCGGCGAGGTTCGTCTGGACGGTGCGACGCTGGATCAATGGCAACCAGAGGAGCTTGGCCAGTTCATCGGCTATTTGCCACAATCGCTTGAGCTGCTGTCGGGTACGATCCGGGACAATATCTGCCGCTTTGATCCGGAAGCGCAGGACGAGGACATCATCGCTGCCGCGCGCATCGCCGGTGTGCACGAGATGGTGCTGAAACTGGCCGAGGGCTATGGAACGCGGATTGGTTATGGCACGCCGCAACTTTCCGGCGGACAGGTCCAGCGCATTGGGCTTGCGCGTGCCGTCTATGGCATGCCGAAGCTGGTTGTGCTGGACGAGCCGAACTCGAACCTGGATGCCAGTGGCGACGAGGCGCTGTCTCAGGCGATTGCCACCATGCGTGAGGCGGGCAGTACGGTTGTTGTGATGGCACATCGGCCCAGCGCGATTGCCGCTGTGACCAAGGTCTTGGTGCTCAAAGAGGGCCGCGTCGTACATTTCGGACCCAAGGACGAGGTGCTGCGCAAGGCAACCCGGCCAACGCCTGTCGAGACACCGCAGCGTAAGGGAGTGGTCCATGCAAGCTGAACGCAAACTACGGACGGGCCTGCGCTGGCCGACTGTGATTGGCATCTGGATGAGCCTCGCACTGTTTGGTGGGACAGCGGTCTGGGCGCATT
>JBGCFK010000552.1:0-4425 GCA_045106875.1 Paracoccaceae bacterium
GCACCCTTCACGTCCAAGACCGGAGCGCAAGGGACCTCGCCCTGCAGATGGGCCAGCCAGTCTGCTGTGGGACGTTTGACAAACTCGGCCAACAACAACGCGTTCAGTTCATCCCGGTTGGCAAGCCGGTCCGCAAAGCGCGCAAAACGCCGATCGACGCCCCATTCGGGATGACCAAGCTTCTTGGCCAGAACGCGCCAGAACACCTCCTTGTTGCACATGATGAAGATGTGCCCGTCGGCGGTGGGGTAGAGTTGCGATGGCACCAGTGAGGGATGCGCACCCATCGGCTCGCGCCCCTGATTGTGCCCGGCGTTGAGATACCATGTCGCCAGGTAGCCTACATTGTGCAGTGCAGTGTCAAATAACGACGTATCGACATCCCTGCCTTTGCCAGAAGCGCGCGCACCAATTACGGAGCTGGCCAGCCCGAAGGCGGCCATCAGCCCGGCCATCATGTCGACAACCGAGAGCCCGAAACGTGCCGGTGGGCCGTCCGGTTCGCCGGTGAGGCTCAGGTAGCCTGCCTCCGCCTGCATGAGGTAGTCGAAACCGGGCCAGGCTGCGCGTTCTCCCTCACGTCCGTAGGCCGAGAGATGTGCACAAACGATCTTTGGATTGTGCTTGGCGAGGTCGGCATAGGTCAGGCCCAGTTTGCCGGGCTGGTTACCTCTGAGGTTGTTGAGCACTGCGTCAGACGTCGCCACGAGCCTGTGGAAGATATCGCGGCCCTCTGGCGACTTCAGATCAAGCGTCAGGGAGCACTTGTTGCGATTGAACGAATGAAAGAACTGGCTGGACCCGTCCTCGAGAAAATGAGGCCCGACTGCACGAGCCATCTCGCCTTCGCCTGGTGGTTCGATCTTGATGACCTCGGCGCCCATGTCGGCCAGCAGCATGGTGCCAAACGGGCCTGCGCCGTATTGCTCGACCGAGAGGATGCGGACATCGGCGAGGGGGAGCATCAGACAGGATTCTTTTCTATCAAGCGCTTGGCGATCAGCAGGCGCTGGATCTCGTTTGTGCCCTCGCCGATGCAGAGAAGCGGCGCATCCCGGTAGAGGCGCTCGACGATAAACTCCTTTGAATAGCCATAGCCGCCGTGAATGCGCATCGCTTCGGTGGCGTTCTCAAGTGCTGCTTCTGTGGCAAACAGTTTTGCCATCCCTGCCTCGTAATCGCAGCGGTCCCCGCGGTCGAGGGCATCCGCCGCCTGACGGGTCAGCAGCCGTGCGGCTTCGGTTCTTGTCGCCATGTCGCCCAGTTTCAGGGCAATGGCCTGATGCTCGTGGATCGGCTTGCCGAAGGTCTGACGCTGCTGCGAGTATTTTACGGCCTGGTCCAGCGCCGCCTGAGCGACACCGACACCGCGGGCGGCGATGTTCACCCGGCCAAGCTCCAGCCCTGAGATCGCACACGCCATCCCCGATCCCTCGCCACCGATCAGGTTGAACCCGGGCAGGCGGAAATCGTCGAAGATCAGTTCAGCCGAGTCGATGCCCTTGTATCCGAGCTTCTCCAATTTCTTCGAGTGGGCAAAACCGTCACCCTTCTCGGCTATGAAGAGAGACATGCCCTTGTGACGTGGTTCGGCTTCCGGGTCGGTCTTGACCAGCACGGCGAAGGCACTTCCCTTGATGCCGTTCGAGATCCAGGTCTTTGTCCCATTGATGACGTATTCGTTGCCGTCGCGTCGTGCGGTTGTGTGCACCGCCTGAAGATCGGTGCCGCAATTTGGTTCGGTCAGAGCAAGGCCGCCACGTGTCTCGCCGCTGGCAAAGCGCGGCAGGAATTCACGTTTCTGTTCGTCGGTCCCCATTTTGGCGACAATATGGGCCATGATGAGGTGACTGTTGATGATGCCGGAGACGGACATCCAGACGGTGGAGATCCTTTCGATGATCTTGGCATAGGTCGACGGGCGCAGGCCCAGTCCGCCGTATGCCTCGGGGATCACTGCGCCGAAGAGGCCCAGAGCCTTCATTGCCTCGACAATGTCGTCTGGGTATTCGTCGGCGGCCTCGAGTTTCTGTGCGTACGGCGCGACGTCGCGCGCAAGGAACTTGTCGACCGAGTCGAGGATCAACGCTTCTTGTTCGTCATGGTCAGCGTCCAGCATGTCAGCCTCCGAAACTTGACAGCGCCGTGGCGGCATCCGGCGCGTCGTCGAGGCCCAGCAATGCGGCCTCCATGACATCGACCCTGTCGGGACCGGCCCATAGCGCGGCGTTCTGCCGGAACTTTGCGACGATCTCGGCATTGTCCAGCGGACGATCGGCGGCGCCGCGGTTCACCGGTTCGTCCTGTTCCAGCACCGTACCGTCGTCCAGCGTGATTGCCAGCCGCCCGGAATAGGCCGCGGGGAACGGGCCGTCGCCATAGGCATGGCAATGGAGCCGGTCCATCAGGGCGGCGACTTCCGGGTCGTGGAGGTGGTCGTCCTCAAGCTCCGCCAGGCCCAGCCGTCCGTGTTTGAGGGCAGTCGCCACGAGGAAGTGTGTCGAGAACTTTGCGTCATAGTCGTTCCGGGGGCGGCGCTTGTTGGCCTCGGGCTCGCAGATCGTCCCGTGCACTTCTTGCGGCACGGCAGCGTCGATTCTCGTGATCCTTCCAATGGGCGCGCGGTCGCGCAGGGCTAGTGCACAGTCGATTGCTGCGTGGGTGAAATGACATGTCGGATAAGGTTTTATCGCGACGTTCATGACCTCCCACCGGGAGCCAAAACCTTCCGCGATTGCGGAGAGATCGAACCAGTCCGCAAAGCGCCCACCGTATATGTTGAAGAGGCCAAATCGACCATCATAAGGTGCGGTGGCACCCTGGAAGCCTTCGCGGGCCAGTGCGCATGCGGTGAGTGCGGCAGAGGCCGCCCAACCTGGATGAAAGCGCTTGTTTGACGCACCGTCCTCCAGAAACTCCATGGACCCTCCGGCCATCGAGACCGCAAGTCCCTGAGCATTCTCAAGCTGGCGCACGTTCAGGCCCATCAGTCTCCCTGCTGCAAGTACGCACCCGAAGATGCCGACGATGCCGGTGGGGTGAAAACCCTGCTGATGGAAAGCACTCTTGGCACACATCCCGATCCGGGTCGCAGTTTCGATACCGATCACATAGGCTGTCACCATTTCGCGCCCTGTGCTGCCTGCCATGGCCGCGGCTGACAGGCTTGTAGGCAGTACGGACGCGGTTGCGTGCACGATCGCCGCGATATGAGTGTCGTCAAAGTCCAACCCATGGCAGAGAAAACCGTTCATGGTTGCCGCGTCGCGGGGTGACATGGACTGTGCCATTCCGAAGACAGGGACATCACCATCCGCGCCCAGTGCCTGCAGACCGGCCAATACCGGATGTGCAAAAGGGTAACGTGTGGAAGCAACCGCGATACCAGCGGCGTCCAGCATGCAATGCCGAGCGCGAGCGCGAACTTCCGTGGGGATCTCGGCGTGTTTCAGGCCGGTTGCAAATTCGGCCAGCGCGGTGGTTATAGGCGGCGCAGTGATTTCGGTCTGCACGTTCATGGCGTTTCCTCCCTTGATGGAACGAGACTTGCGCGTTCGAAACTGAGAACGACGGTCCCGTCCTGTTTGTAGCCTTCGGTGTAGGTCCTCACGATTCCCTGACTGGGGCGGCTTTTGGAGCGGCGAACCTCCAGCACCTTGGTCCTTGCATAGAGCGTGTCGCCCACGAACACAGGAGCAGTCAGCTTGATCCCGTCCCAGCCAAGATTGGCGATGGCGCGGGCCGAAACATCATCCACCGTCAATCCGGTTACGACCGCCAGCGAGAAGGTAGAATTCACCAACTCCTGCCCGAACTCGGTGGCCTTGGCATAGTTTGCATCGCAATGTGCCGGATGGCGATTCATGGTCATTAGACTGAACTGGATGTTGTCGGACTGTGTAATGGTGCGGCCCGGCCGGTGTTCGTAGACATCGCCGGGTACAAAGTCCTCAAGATCTCGGCCATATCGAGCTACGTGCAATTGGCCGCCTGGGTCGGGGATGAGATCGCTGTTTGTTGTCATGAGAAATACCCTAGCACAGGCCAGCCGCGTCTGTGTTCGGATGGATGATTTCGCTGAATTTACCGCTCCCTGAGAAATCTGCTTGGCAGTAGCGAGCTCTTCAGACACGGTTTTGATCAAAGTGTGTGACGAAAACTGTTCCACATCGAAAATGCGGCCTCACTTGCAAAGCGCATCGTCGCGCAGCGATGTGAACAGGCCCCCGCAGCCCCCGCGCGATGTGCCCCCGAGTTTGGCTTTGCGCTGCCACAATAGATCTAAGAAACTGAAGTCACGGCTGCCTCATCACCAGGACGAAGTTGCCATGCAGAGGTGGTCCTGGACTTTTGACCGGATAGCAGCCCGGCTTAAGGTGGATCTGTTTCGGTTTCAGGCTGCTATTTTCTCGTCAACCCGTTCGG
>JBGCFK010000553.1:0-15474 GCA_045106875.1 Paracoccaceae bacterium
TCGCGAGGCCTACCTTCTGGAACGTGTGCATCGCGCTGAAATCGCAGCGCTGACGGTTCTCACAGCAACTGACGGAACAATTGGCCCAGATTTGGCAGCAGAACTGCTGGATCGCACTGGAGTGATGAATATTGTGCTCACCGAGGACGGTACGCGGCAAATGATCCTGAGTTCGCCACAGTTGGAGCCGATTGATGCGACTTTTGATTTGCGGGATCCACCAGCTTGGGCGCTGATCACGGATGCCATGGTTCGTATTGTCTCTAACGATAACAAGATCATCCGGATACAGGCCTATGCACCCGCCGATATGGGCCGATTCCTTGAGATTACCCTTCCTAGTGGACCACTGACCAGCGCATTGCGCGCCTACGGCGTCAACATCCTGATTCTCAGCTTTGTCATTGCGATCATTGCCGCGGTGATGGTGTTCTTTGCGATGCGCCGTTTTGTGGTCAGGCCAATCACCGAGGTGATTGCGAACGTCAAGGACTTCTCAGAGAACCCGGAAGATGCCTCGCGGATCATAAAGCCCGCCAGCCGAGTTGGCGAAATTTCCCGGGCCGAGCATGCGGTGGCAGAGATGGAACGCGAAGTGCACGCGGCGCTGAAATCCAAAGCGCGCCTCGCGTCCCTCGGCGAGGCAGTGGCCAAGATCAGCCACGATCTGCGGAACATTCTGTCCACGACGCAGCTGATGGCTGACCGGTTGGAGATGAGTCAGGATCCGGTTGTCGCACGCGCCGCGCCAAAAATCATAAGCTCGCTGGACCGTGCCATTCGACTGTGCCAGTCGACTCTGACCTTTGGGCGCGCCGAGGAAGCCCCGCCCGAGAGCCGCATGATCGTGCTGGCCGAACTGGCGGGCGAGGTCTGCGAGGGGCTCGGGCTGCCTGATGCAGGTGTGCAGACGATCGTTTCGGTGGATCAGGAAACCATTGTCGAGGCAGATCCAGAACATCTCTACCGGGTGCTGAACAATCTGGTGCGCAATGCTGCCGAGGCCATTCGCGCGTCCGGGAAGTCCGGAGAAGTCAACATTGCCGCCGTTGGGCGCGAGGATCACCTCGTGATCTCGGTAGCAGATACCGGCCCGGGGCTCCCCACCAACACGCTGGAGAAGCTGTTCAAGCCATTCCAAGGCACAACGCGCGTCGGGGGTTCCGGGCTGGGCTTGGCGATTGCTCACGAGCTCGTGCACGCAAACGGGGGGGCATTAACACTGGCTCACAGTACGACAAGCGGCACAGAATTTCATATCTCGATACCGACCAAGGCTGCGATCGCAGCGGCCTGAAGATCGCGCGGTTTCCTCCTTGCAATAACAATTGCACGGGGCTAGACACCGGCTCCTGCATCCGCAGCGGCACGCACCGGTAGCTCAGCTGGATAGAGCACTAGACTACGAATCTAGGGGTCGGGGGTTCGAATCCTCCCCGGTGCGCCACCCAAACACACTCAACCTGATGATCCTAAACGTAAATCGCGTTTGGGAAGCATGCAAAGTGTCACACAATCTGCCACATACAATCATTCGCAGCGGGTCTTTCGTGTTCAATGGAAGGGTTCCTAAGTCCATAAAAGCTGGCTTTGGATGTGAGCAGGTCAGAATCAAACTTGGTAAAGACGAACACAAAACAGGGGTGCTGGCTGAGAAGCTGACAATGAAGCTGGACCAGTTGTGGGGCTCTCCTATCGTCCGTCCAATGAACCCGGAGCGATTGCTGGAAGTGGTCACCCCAAGCCAAGGGTCATCACGTTGGACGATGCACTGGAAATCTATCTCCACAATCGAGGAACAGGCAAAGGACAGGGATTTGAAAAACTAACTCGGCTCGCCCAGAGGACGATGGTTCAGGTGATCGAAAACAAGGACATCAAGGAATACGATAAGGATGACGCGCGGGCTGTTCTGGGGGCGCTGAATCACCCCATTCTGCATCCTCCTGCATTCCGTCGCGAGGATGCTGGCTTTTCTTGCCGTAAAGAAAAGCTGGCTCAGGTGGGCCGAGTCATTTCCAGCAACGGCCGCATGAAGTTTGGATCTGGATCTTCGAGCACACGGAGTGCCTTGTGCCGTCCAGCCACCCCCAGCTTTGCCGTCGTCAACACATGCGGCCCTTCCACTGTGTCCACTTGCAACTTAATTTCATCCATCGCAGTTGAGGGCAATTCGATGAACATTCCCTCGGACAGCCGACTCAACTCCCCGACTGTAAATTCGCCAAGCGGCAAGACGCCCTTTGCCTCGATCGGGAGCTCCATGACTTGCTCGTACATATACCTCTCCCAAAGCTTGAGCGTTGCTTCATTGGAGGTAATCACTTGATTAAGGTCTTTCTTCAAAGGCTCTAGAACTGTTACCGGCACGACAAAATCCATCCCTGCGCCGCGGGCGTCGTCAGCGATGTGAAAGTTCATCTTGATGACGAAAACTTCTGCCCGATCCGGCGCAATCCGGATCATCCCGGGCTGCTCCTCGAATCGGGTTTTCGCAGGCGCGCCAATCACATTGCGACCACACAACTCTTTGATTGTCTCGTCAAACGCGCGGTTCACCAGATCCACAAAACGCCCGTAGATGGCCAGATCCACCGAAGTAAGTTGTCGGCCCGCGCCAGATTCTTCGAAGCTGCCATCACCGCCCAGCGAAATATCCAGCACCTTGCTGAGCAATCTGGGGTGCGCCTTGACCAGACCGTTGCCCTTGGTTTCTTCAAAAGCCAGAAGGTAAATGGCGGACGGCGCACGCAGAAACCGCAAATAGTCGGCATGACGCACCACTTCGTAGCCGAAAATTGACACGTCGATGCCAGGGCGCAACTCTTTGCGACTATGCGTGGCGGACAAGGACGCAAAGGCATTGCAAAGCGGGTCCATAGCCGGGAAGCCGGAGATCCGCATTTTGGGTCCCCGCACCTTTCGCTTGAGAATCGTGTCGTCCTGCTGGCTCATCGGTCCGTCCCTTTCTGGTCCAGTCGCGAAACAACATAACCCTTGGTCGACGAACCTTTCGGTCTCGTTAAGCCCAAAACAAGAACCGGGTAACGAGGCGCTAAGCCTTCGCAGGTAAGCCATAGATTGGTATTGCAAGAGAGGTTCAGCGCGTGGCCGAAGGTCAGCCAATCATCGTAAAAAAGATCAAGAAGGGCGGCGGCGACGGCCATCATGGCGGCGCTTGGAAGGTCGCCTATGCCGATTTTGTGACGGCCATGATGGCTTTCTTTCTATTGATGTGGCTGCTGAACGCAACATCGGAAGATCAACGAAAGGGATTGGCGGATTTCTTTGATCCATCACTGCCAGTCAGCCGGGTCTCTGCGGGTGGCGCGGGGATGCTGGGCGGCGAAGACGTGTTTGTTCCACAAGACTCCGCTGGAACGCGCAAAGAAGGCGAAAGGCCAAAACCAACACACAACGAACGCGGCGAGGATCTGGGTGATCTTGATGCATCGCCAACAGGATCTGAGGGTGAAATAGCCCCAAACACACAACCCATTCCCGGAGCTCCGGATGCTGACGCCGAAGCTCGGATAGCCGCCGCACCCGAGGCTTCTGACGATGCCGATGGCGCAACAATAGGCGCCAAGGCCCTATTTGATACCGAAGGTGAAGCGTTACTCGGCGTCGCAGCGGGCCTTCAAGAAGGGCTGCAGGCCATGGGCGGCGATGGCTTGCTAGAACACTTTTCGTTTCGCATGACACCCGAGGGATTGGTCATCGAAATTGCAGACATTACTGGCAAGCCACTCTTCCGCTCTGGTTCTGCTCAACCGGCGAGTATCCTTACAACTCTGACCGATATTCTGGTGCCGGTGCTAGAGACGACACGAAACGATATCGCAATTGCCGGCCACACGGATGCATCGCCATTCACCAGCCGCCGGGATTACTCGAACTGGGAACTCAGCTCGGATCGGGCGAACGCGGCGCGGCGCATGATGTCGGAGCGTGGCCTCGACGCCGATCGCATCGTACGCGTCAGCGGCCGGGCGGCCACTGACCCCATCGATGCCGACCCTTTCGCTTCGCGGAACCGCAGGATTGCAGTGACCATTCTGCGCACTGCCCCATAAAGATACGCTTTTGATGCAGGCAGTTAGGACGAGCTTAAGCCTGATCGGTCCATGGTTATCCGAACATAATGTTTACGTTGCCAACAGAATGAGGTTGCCAAAATGAGCTTGTCGTCTGGATTGAATGCCGGTGTGGCTGGTCTAAGTGTAAACGCCGTCCGACTTGCAGTTATCTCCGATAACATCGCTAATTCCAACACGAACGGCTATCGCCGTACAGACGTAGATTTTTCATCGCTGGTCACCGCGTCAGCGGGCGGCAAGTTCACAGCAGGCGGCGTCAACGTGAACACGTTTAGGGATGTCGCAACATCTGGCGCACTCATCGCATCAAGCAGTTCGACGGACATTGCGGTCTCGGGATCAGGATTGTTGCCCGTCACCCCGTTGGCGTCGGTGGACGAATCGTCATCACAACGCCCGTTCCAGATGGTCGCAACAGGCAGCTTTCGTCAGAATGAGGATGGTTTCCTGATCACTCCGGGCGAACTCGCCCTTCAAGGCTGGCCCACGGATGCAGCTGGCACACTCTTGACGAACGTCTCGCGCGATAGTGCGAGCTCGCTGGAGCCCGTCTTGTTATCGGCCTTCCTGACAGCTGCTGACTCGACGACTGAAATAGATCTGGGTGTGAACCTTCCAGCAGAAGAAACACAAGCTGGCTCAACAGGTTTGCCGCAGCAAACCAGCATTGAGTACTTCGATGCAATCGGCCTGCAGAACCAGTTGACCTTCTCGTTCACTCCTGTCGTTCCGGCGACCGGCGTTTCGAACGCATGGACATTCTCTATTACGGACGATGCGACTGCGGCACCTGGATTGATCGCAGAGTTTGATCTGACATTCGACGGCAGTCGGACATCGCCAGGATCTCTTTTGACAGCGCTTCCAACCGCGGGCAATCCGGTTGATCCGCAAGGAACAGGCTCCAGTACCGCTGCATTCGATCCAAACACTGGTTCGATAACAATACATGTTCCAGACGGACCGATCGACCTGCAGATCCAATCAAACTCGCAAGGCACCGGCCTAACCCAGTTGGCGGCCGAATTCACGCCGAACGGTTTGAGTAAAGATGGGGCACCTGCGGGTAACTTGCAGGGCGTTGAGATTGACGCAAACGGCATACTCGCAGGCGTCTATGACACCGGGCAACGACGTGCACTCTATCAGGTACCGTTGGCTTCGGTGCCCAATCCAAACGCCCTCACAGCGCTTGACAACCAGGCATTCGAAATCTCCGCCAACTCAGGCGATGTTTTCTTCTTTGATGCAGGTGACGGCCCAGCCGGTGAAATTTCAGGTTTTGCACTCCAGCAAAGCACAGTCGATGTGGCAGAAGAACTGACTGACATGATCGTCACACAGCGTGCGTTTTCGTCAAACGCCACGGTAATCCGGACTGTGGACGAAATGCTCCAGGAAACCACCAGTCTGAAACGATAGCAGCTCACGGGGCGTCTGCAATTCAACGGCGCCTCATTCTCTCAGGTCGACAGGAAAACTGACATATGTCCATCTCGAGCACGTTCTCAACTGCGATAAGTGGCCTCAATGCCATGCGACGGCATGCAGAGGTCACTTCCAACAATTTGGCGAACGCGCTAACCGAAGGCTACGGTCGCCAATCTATCGATTTGGGAGCATCCCAACTGGAAGGCCGCGGTGTCGGTGTGAGGATAAATGGCGTCAGCCGCGCCTCAGCGCCAGAGGTCACGGCCGCGCGCAGACAGGCTGACGGTGAGGCCGCACTTTTGGAACCACAAGCCAATGCACTGGAGCGGATCGGCCGCGCACTCGGCGAAGCAACTGATGAAGACAGCCTGGCGGTCCGGGTGGAGAACTTCGAAAGTTCTTTGCGATCCTTCGCGGACAGTCCGGAGTCCGAGCCCCGGCAAGTTCAGGTGGTCGAGGCAGCCAATGATCTGACCGCACGGCTGAACAGCCTGTCCAGCGAAGCTGCCATTGTCCGCCAGAACGCTGACGCCACGATCGGCACACAAGTACAGACCGTTCAACAGAACCTCGACAGAATCGACGATCTGAACGCAACCATTGTCCGGCTTGATAGTGGTGGGCGAGACGTGGCGTCACTGGTCGACCAGCGCGAGCGGTTGATTGACGAAGTGTCGGCGCTGATTCCGGCTAGAACGCACTTGCAGCCTGACGGGTCCGTTTGGATGACCACAACGCAAGGCCTATTCCTATTGGCCGAAAACCCAGCAGACATTCAGTTCACGCGAAGCCCAATCATTACAACACCAATGATCTATGACCCAGCAGGTGGCGGAGCATTGTCAGCGTTGACAGTAGACGGCTTCGACATCACGCCATCCAGCACGCACCCTCAGCGCCTGCGGGAAGGCGCGATCGCAGGGAACTTTATCGTACGCGATGACATTGGTACCGAATTTAATTCGCGGCTTGACCAATTCGCTGGGGATCTGATTGCACGGTTCGAGGACCCCACTGTGGACCCCACTTTAGCGGCAGGTGATGCGGGACTATTCACAGATGATGGAGCGGTCCTCGATCCTCTTCTGGTAGATGGTCTGGCTGGTCGGATTAGCCTCAACTCCCTGGTGGATCCGGCAGAGGGGGGTGACGCGGCACGGCTGCGAGACGGATTGCAATCTGCGGGCCCCGGCCCGATAGGTTCGGATACAATCGCACGCAACCTGCTGGATACACTTACCAACCCGCGAGATGCATCTGCGATACCCGGGATAGCAGGCAATTTCACAGCAGCACAAATGATTGCCGGAATAACTGAAGCGACAGGCATTCGACGGGTCGACGCACAGACTGATCTTGCCTCCCGCGCTGCCACGCGCGAGGCCATTGCGTTATCCGAAGCGAACCTGATCGGCGTCGATATGGATCAGGAACTTCAGGACCTTATCATTATCGAACAGGCGCTGGCAGCGAACATCCAGGTCATCCAAGCCGCCTCGCGTATGCTGGAACAAATTTCGGAGATTAGATGATGCCAGAGTTCGGTTTTCCTGCCCAGCCACGCCAGGCAGCGATAAAATCGCTGGTTGCCAACCTCCGTACGCGATCGGACGAGTCCCGATCAGCCGCGGTTACAGGCCGTCACTCGGATGTAACGGGCGAGTTGGGTGGCCGCGTGAGCGAGTTGATGCAGATGGAGAAATCTATCCGAGACGTTCAGACTTATGCCGAAGCGATTACGCTGTCTGAAGGCCGCGCCGCCACATCCCAACGCGCTTTGGATCAGGTGCGTGCATCGGCTCAGGAGATCACCGACACTGCGGACCTTCTAGGCACCAACGGCACAAGTGCCGACTTCGGAACCTTGTCGACACAGGCGCGCGGGCAGCTCGAATCCCTCGTCGCGGGCATGAACACCAGCTTCGCCGGACGGATGCTGTTCGCCGGGGATGTGGTCGATACAGCGCCTGTTGCCGATGCCGAGACCATCATGTCCGCGTCCGTTCCATTCCTGGAAGGAAACGCTTCGGCAGGGACTGCCTATGCTGCACTTAGGGCCGAGTTCTTGGGCGCAGGCGCAACTTTCGAGACGGCGCTCTACAACGGCGGAACGGACAACGCGCCTGTTACTGAAATTGCTCCGGGCGAACGTGTAGATTTTTCGGTGAGGGCGGATGAAGGACCGATGCGTGAAATGCTGTTCAACATGACCGTCATGGCAGCAGCATTTGATGATTCAAATGCGATCGATGGGGCCGCGCGGGAGGGTTTGCTGAAACTGGCCAGCGAAGGGCTGCGCAACAACATCGGTTCCATCGCACAAGTGCAGGGCCGGGTTGGTACCGCCGAAGCCAGGATCGCCACCATGAAATCCCGCAACATCGCCTCGGAAGCGTCCTTAACGATCAGCATAAACGAGCTGGCAGGCGCGGACACATTTGAAGCGGCAATCACCCTTCGAGACCTGGAAACCCAGCTTGAAGTTGCCTTCTCGACTACATCCCGGCTCGCCAACCTAACACTGGCGAACTTCCGATAGACTCAACTCGCGGGGAGCAGAATGCTGCGCGCCATAGCCATTTTTCTATCAATCTGCCTGGCTGTTTTGCCGGCATGGGCCAATCCTCGAATCAAGGATCTCGTCGAGTTCGAAGGCGTACGGAGCAACGATCTGGTGGGCTATGGCCTCGTGGTCGGCTTGAATGGTTCCGGGGACGGGATCCGCAACGCCCCTTTTACAGAGGAGGCACTATCAAACCTGCTGGAAAGACTTGGAGTGAATGTTCAAGGTGAACAGTTCAGACCAAAGAACGTCGCCGCAGTTATCGTCACCGCCAATCTTCCTCCCTTTGCTCGGACGGGTGGCCGGATTGACGTAACCGTCTCTGCTATCGGAGATGCAGACAACTTGATCGGCGGCACACTGATCATGACACCGTTGAACGCGGCGGACGGTCAAATCTATGCCGTGGCGCAAGGACCAATCCTGGCCGGTGGCATCGGTGCGGAAGGAGATGGGGCAGCTGAGCAGATCGGCGTCCCGACTTCGGGAACGATTCCGAATGGAGCGCGCGTGGAACGCGAAGTACCTTTCGAACTCAACCAGCTGGAACAGCTGCATCTTGCCTTGCGTGAACCGGACTTCACCACCGCGGTAAGAATTGAAACGGCGATCAACAGTCAATTGGGCAAGCCAGTTGCTACTATGTCGGATTCTGGCACCGTGCTGTTGGATCTCGGTGAGGCTGGTGCGCCCGCAGCGAGGCTGATCGCTGCAATCGAGAACCTCGAAGTAAGCCCTTCCCGCAAAGCTCGTGTTGTCGTGGATCAAAGATCAGGAACAATCGTTCTTGGCGCTGATGTGAAGATCAGTCGCGTTGCCGTCAGCCAAGGCAATCTTACAATCCGTGTAAATGAAGCTCCAATTGCTTCGCAGCCGAACCCCTTTGCGGAAGGCGAGGCATTGGTCCTGCCAAGAACAGGGTTACAAATCGACGAAGGCGCAGAAAACAGGCTAGCGGTCGTCGATTCCAACGTCACGCTCGCTGATCTTGTGGATGGTTTGAATGCTCTGGGGATTGGACCGAGGGATATGATCGACATTCTTAAGGCCATCAAGACCGCCGGCGCGCTCCACGCAGAACTTATTGTCCAATAAGAAGCTGCCGCGCACGCCAGTACACTCAGGCCATCAACGCCGTTCGCGGGCAGCCAGAAGTCTCAAGCGCAGTGCATTTAGCTTTATAAAGCCTTGGGCGTCGGCCTGGTCATAAGCACCTGCATCGTCTTCAAAAGTCACGTGCTGTTCAGAGTACAGTGATTTGTCGGACCACCGTCCGATCACGTCGGCGCGCCCCTTGTAGAGCTTCATGCGCACCGTGCCCTCAACGTGCCTTTGACTATGGTCGATGGCCGCCTGCAACATCTCGCGTTCAGGAGAGAACCAGTAACCATTATATACCAATTCGGCATATTGTGGCATTAATTCGTCCTTCAAGTGCATTGCCCCGCGATCCAACGTGATGCTTTCGATCCCACGATGCGCGGCCAGCCAGATCGTCCCACCAGGCGTCTCGTAGATGCCGCGGGATTTCATACCGACATATCGCCCCTCAACCAGATCAAGCCTGCCTATCCCATGCCTGCCGCCGAGTTCGTTCAACCGGCTCAGCATGTTGGCGGGTGTCAACGGCTCGCCGTTGATTGCCACAGGATCTCCACTCTTGAACGCAATCTCTATTAATTCTGGCGCATCCGGTGCATTCTCTGGATGAACAGTCCGCTGATAGACATAGTCCGGCGCTTCGACCGCCGGGTCTTCGAGCACCTTGCCCTCAGACGAGGTGTGCAACAGGTTCGCATCCACCGAAAAAGGTGCCTCACCGCGCTTGTCGGTCGGCACTTTGACCTGATGCGCCTCGGCCCATTCGATCAGTCGCGTGCGCGAAGTCAGATCCCATTCCCGCCAGGGCGCAACCACCCGGATTTCAGGCTCCAAGGCATAGGCGGCCAGCTCGAACCGCACCTGATCATTTCCCTTGCCTGTTGCTCCATGCGCGATGGCATCGGCGCCCTCGGCTCGCGCAATCTCGACCAAGCGCTTGGAGATCAGCGGCCGTGCTATCGACGTCCCGAGCAGGTACTGACCTTCATAGACCGCATTGGCACGGAACATCGGCATGCAGAAATCGCGGACAAATTCCTCACGTAGATCCTCGATATAGATCGAGCTGGCACCTTGCAGTTCAGCCTTCTCGCGCGCCGGCTCCAGCTCTTCTCCCTGACCAAGATCAGCCGTAAACGTCACGACTTCCGCACCATATTCGACCTGCAACCATTTCAGGATGATCGACGTATCCAGCCCGCCCGAATAGGCGAGTACGACCTTCTTAGGTTTGGACATTGGGGCCTCCGTTCGGGGATTTCGCGCGGCTTAGTGGACAAGCACGTCTGACGCAAGTGCGCACGTCCCTAGAACTCAACGCCATATCGGCCCAAGCGGCGGCGCAGGGTTGGGAAACTGCGCGCTGTTCCAAGAACGGCTTGCAGTACCAGACGGGCTGCCCAGTTCTCGCCAGTCATAACCCGCCGGGCAATTTCAGTCTCTCGCAGAACCTTGCGCCCGACCCGCATGCGTTGCTTGGCGTAGTCATCCGCCCGGCCTTCAGCAAGGCAAGCCACCAGCGTGGCCGCATCGGCGATACCCGTATTCATGCCGCGCCCCCCTACTGGACAGGACGTGTGCGCTGCGTCGCCTACGAGAAAAACTCCGCCTCGATTGTAAGTTGCGGCCTGCCGAACCGAGATCTGGAACGTGCCTTCTTGATGCACATGCGTAATCGTCATGGGTATGGCGAGGGCTGCGCGCGCATCGGGCGTGTTCGAGACCAGCCGATACCGTCCCGGACCGATCGGCACGATGACCGAAATGCCGCGACGGTTCAAAGAGACGGTGAAATCTGCGGGGTGCTTCCAACCCGAAGCCTCGACATCTGCAATGGACCAGGGTTGGCAAAGTTCGTAGCCTCGAAACGCGATACCAGCCGCCTGCCGCACCGCACTGCGCACTCCGTCCGCTCCGATCACGATATCAAACTCCTCCTTGGAGCCACAAGCAAAGCCCGCCGTGAAAGGGCCATTTCCTTCGAGAGCGACCAGTTCGCGGCCATAGACGACTTCGCCACCAAGCGCCCGCAGGCGGTCGCGCAATATGGCCTCAGTCCTGTCCTGCGGTAGAAAGAGGAGAGTGTGGTGGAAAGCGTTCCTGGAATGAAGCGCCAAGCTAACGTCTAGTACTGATCCCCGATAAATATGCATGGCTTCAGGCTCGATCGACTCTGCAATCA
This sequence comes from Paracoccaceae bacterium, assembly GCA_045106875.1. Classification (GTDB taxonomy): domain Bacteria; phylum Pseudomonadota; class Alphaproteobacteria; order Rhodobacterales; family Rhodobacteraceae; genus Thermohalobaculum. The sequence goes on from JBGCFK010000553.1 coordinate 11,378, forward strand.
GCTGTTTGTCAGCTCCGCATGCATTCAAATAAGCCAAAGACCTGGGTGTTATTCCAACCGCTCGGCTCAGGCTCGAGTAGACCGTGCGCACGTCAGCGACTACTGGGACCATCCCCCGACGCGCCAGTTCTAAGGCCACTGTCATGCCCGTGGGCCCGGCACCAACCACAAGTATGCGAGACGAGGCATCACATTTCATCATGGCATCCCTTGTTTGGCTGCAGCCTCAACATACCCGGCTGTTCGATGTACACTTCTTGCTTGGACTTTCCACCAAGCGCAGAACTAAGTTGAATTCCTACGATCCAGTCTGGCAGAGCAGACATGCGCAACCTGACAATTATCGGCAATCAAGGCCCTTGTTCTTTCGTGCATGCGGTTGCCGCATGTTTGGGAGCAGGAGCGATCGGTGGCGGGCACTCAGTCGAGTTCGCACAGCAGCATCCAAGGCAGGGCAACAGATCTCTGGCCAGACCAATGTCGTGCACTAAATCCTGCACTGAAGGAGAGCGCAAATGAAACGGGTTCGACGCATGATCATCTGGCTCTTCGGCGCGATTGTTCTGACTTTCGGGCTGGCGGCTTGCGGTTGGATTTACATGACATCTAACGTGGCGGTTCCAGGTTACACGATCGCAGAGGGTGATGGGGACATCGAGATTCGGGACTATCCCGAGCTGGTTGTCGCCGAAATCACAACCCGAGGGTCGCGGCAAGAGGCTGTGCGCGCCGGCTTCCCTCCTTTGGCTGGATATATCTTTGCCAAGGAACGCGAGGGTGAAAAGATCGCCATGACTGCGCCCGTAACGCAACGCGCAGAAGGGGATGAATGGACGGTGCAATTCATCATGCCGGACGGCTACACGCTCGACACCCTGCCCCGTCCGACGGGATCCCGGGTCACATTGAGCACCGAGGCCCCAATACGCCGCGCTGCAATACGGTTCTCCGGCTGGTGGGACGACGAGAGTTTTGCCGCGCGGGAAGCTAAACTACGTAGCTGGCTGGCAGCGCGCGGGTTGAGCCCTGACGGCGCTCCGATCTATGCCTACTACAATGACCCGTTCACGCCCGGATTCCTGCGCCGCAAGGAGGTCATTTTCCACTTCGGTCGATAATATTGCCCTCGCGTGCCTCCTCTGCGTGGGCCGTCTCTCAACTCTGTCAGGTGAACTTGTTGTCGCGCGGGAAGCCCCTAGGCGCCATACGCCCAGCGCCAGCCCGCTTGTGAACATAGCCGTCCTCGCGCAAGCTCTCAGCCGTTTCCGTTCGGGTACGCCCACCGGTTTCACGCCATGACAGCCCTTGCTCCAGCGACAAGCAGCGCACATCCGACAGTACCGCGCCCTTGTCACGGTAAGTCTGAAGGCGCACACCCTTGCCGCGCGTCATCTCGGGTAATTCCTCCAACGCAAAAATCAACAGCTTGCGGTTTTTGCCCACCACAGCCACGTGATCGCCAGTGACAGGCACGCAGATAACCGCTTCAACCTCGCCTTTGACGTTGAGTATCTGCTTGCCGGACCGAGTCTGCGCGATCAGATCAACCTCCGGCACCACAAAACCGTCGCCGGCAGAGGACGCTACAAGGACGCGCTCACCCGGGCGGTGAATAAAGAGGTTCACTATCCGCGCCTCGTTGGGCAGATCAACCATCAGGCGCAGAGGCTCTCCCATCCCGCGCCCACCGGGTAGGTTGTCCGCGACCAGTGTGTAGAATCTGCCATTCGATGCAAACGCCAGCAACTTGTCAGTCGTTTCTGCGTGGAAGCGGAACTGCTCACCATCGCCGTCTTTGTATTTCAGCTCCTGATCCGAGGCGATATGGCCCTTCATTGCGCGGATCCAGCCTTGTTTCGAGCAGACCACTGTCACAGGCTCACGTTCGATCATGGCTTCTATTGGCACTTCATCGACGACAGGTGCATCGGTCAGGCCGGTTCTGCGCGCACCTTCGGGGAACGGATCGTGCGCGCGTTTCGCGGCGTCGATATCCTCCAGAAGCCGCAGGCCACGAAGCGCCTTCGGTGGCCCGAACTTTGCGGTCATCTCACGGATCTGGTCCGAGATCTTGCCCCATTGCAAAGCCTCGTCGCCAGTCAGTTCGAAAAGCTCAGCCTGCTCCGTCAGCAGCGCATCACGTTCGCTGCGCAGCTCCATTTCCTCCAAGCGGCGCAAACTGCGCAGGCGCATGTTGAGGATCGCCTCGGCCTGGATATCCGTCAAAAACGTCCCGCCGCCCCAATCTTCAGCCATCAGCGCAGCTTTCGCCTCGTCCTCGGTCCGGATAATCTCGATCACGCGGTCAAGGTTGAGGAAGGCAATGATGTAACCTTCCAGCACCTCCAACCTATGAGCGATCTTCTCAAGACGGTGCCCAGCACGGCGCAGCAAGACCGCACGGCGATGGTTGAGAAAGGCCCAGAGCACCTCCCGCAAACCACAGACCTTGGGCGTACGGCCGTCTATCAGGACGTTCATGTTCAGCGGCACCCGAACCTCTAGGTCGGAATGCTTGAACAGTGTCTCCATCAACAAGCCGGGATCAATCGTCCGCGTTTTTGGTTCCAGCACAAGGCGGATGTCCTCGGCACTCTCGTCCCGCACATCACCAAGAATCGGAATCTTCTTGGCGTTGATCAGATCTGCAATCCGCTCGACCAGCTTGGATTTCTGCACCTGATAAGGGATCTCGGTAACGACGATCTGATACTGCCCGCGACCAAGATCTTCTTCGTGCCAGTTGGCGCGTAACCGAAAACCGCCTTTGCCTGTCTCGTAGGCGTCCAGAATGTTCTCCCGCGGCTCGACCATCACACCGCCGGTGGGAAAGTCGGGACCTGGGATCATCTCGACCAACGTCTCTGTCCGAGCGCTGGGATGACGAATCAGATGCTGTAAAGCTTCGCACAGCTCACCGACATTATGCGGCGGAATCGAGGTCGCCATGCCGACAGCGATACCTGAGGAACCATTCGCCAGAAGATTCGGGAACGCTGCTGGCAAAACCTCGGGTTCTTCATCTTCGTTGGAAAAAGTAGGGCGCAGATCGACAGCGTCTTCGTCCAATCCCTCCAATAGCGCCTGCGCAACAGCCGTCATCTTTGCTTCGGTGTACCGGTAGGCTGCGGCTCCATCACCATCGATATTGCCAAAGTTTCCCTGCCCGTCCACCAGGGGGTAGCGCAGGCTGTAGTCCTGTGCGGCCCGCACAAGCGCATCGTAGACTGACTGATCTCCGTGTGGATGGTACTTGCCGATTACATCGCCCACGATCCGAGCAGACTTTTTGTACCCTTGGTCCGGGTTCAAGCGCAGCTGACGCATTGCCCAGAGAATCCGTCGGTGCACCGGCTTCAGGCCATCTCGCGCATCGGGAAGCGCCCGGTGCATGATGGTGGAAAGCGCGTAGGTCAGGTAGCGATCGCCCAGCGCACGCGCTAAAGGCTCTGCCACCACACCCTTCATGTCGTCGTCGTCTAAGATATCTGCCATAGATATGGTGTACTCCGGCCCGGCTTACGGGTCCAGAGAGGAGCGCACTTCTGGTTAAGATTTCGTCAGGAGGGCTGCCTCAGTGGAAGAGGTGCTCTTTCATTTCGGGATTCTCGCGACGCCACATTACATTGTCGAGGAAGTAGTGATGGATGTTGATGAAGACAACGAACATGCCAAGAAACATCGCCTTGCCGAACAGATCTTCGCGGTAGTCGAACGCAGCATCCAGCGTGAGGGGCACGACCCAGAACCACACAGCCGCAATGACGATACCGGCCCATACAAACCGGACCATGGCAGCGTGCACTTTGTTCACAGTAAACAAACCAAGGAGACGTACAGTATTTTCTTCTCCGGCGCCGACATGCTCTTTATTGAGCTGATAGCGCCAGACCACCGCCATATACTGCAGCGAGTGGAATAGAGGCACAACGACCAGCAAGATCGGGTCCAACTGGCAAAGGACCAGCCACACATAGGACGCAGTCGCGTATGCCAGCAGCCCGTTCAGTGGCAACGGCCCACGATTTGCTTTCCTGGCCAACATTCCGACAACCACAATTGTCGTCACCGCATTCACCGCTAGGACTGCCCAGAAT
>JBGCFK010000554.1:0-4063 GCA_045106875.1 Paracoccaceae bacterium
ACCATCAAAGCCGGCAGTGGCGCGGACGAAGCGCGCGGCGGCCGTGGCGCGGATCAGATCCTTGGCGGCGGCGGAACCGACCTGCTTTTTGGCAATGGCGGAGCTGACACCATCAAAGCCGGCAGTGGCGCGGATGAAGTGCGCGGCGGCCGCGGCGCGGATCAGATCCTTGGCGGTGGCGGAACCGACCGGCTTTTTGGCGGTGGCGGCAACGACACGCTGCGAGGCGGTGGCGGCAATGATACGTTCATCGGTGGTAACGGCCGTGATGTCTTCCAGTTTGGCTCGAATGACTGGATGGAAACGATACAGGACTTCCGTCAGGGCCAGGACCAGATTGAGATCCTGAGCGGCGCGAACACCTTTGCCGCACTGGACATACAGCAGAACGGGGCGGACGTGCTGATCAACTTCGGCCAGACGGAGATCCGGGTCGTAACTGACAGCGCCGCGGCGTTTGATGAGGATGACTTTATTTTCTAAGGCGTTTTGGAAACGTACAATTCAAGCTGGACCTGTCACGGTTTGATGCCGCTCCTTTGATAACCTTTATTGCAGCAAAGGAGACTGATTTAGTGCTGCAGAGCATGTGAATGCAAAGCAATGTAAGCGGTGCTCCGATCACACGTGCTTAGGGTATAGTTCCTGGGCAGCAGGTCTTTGATGTTGGCTTGTTTATGGCCGTCGGCAATGGCGGTCAGAGTTTATGACAGCGATCCGGACAGCGATGCGATCCATATCGATGGTATCGTGCAGCCTGTGCACGAGCGGGTATTTGACAATGGCGACGGGACCGTCACCTATCGGCCTGATTTCGACTTGACTGGTACAGCAATCTTCAATTAATTAATAATTAGTTAATAATTGATACGTTCGGGAACTACACGCTGGCAGTAGTCACGGTCACGGTAGGGGAAGTTCTACCGGAAGATCGTTGTTACATCGATGCCAAGGTGACAACCTCAATACGACTTCCTCGGGTGCCGCGACCGTGGAAGTCGATTTTAGTGTTTATGTGGCGACCAGTGTAGAGAGTGTAGAGGATCCGAGCGTGCAACTCCATGTCGACCACAACCCGCATGAACCTGGCAGTTCAAAACACGGTGAGCATGAGGCCGTGTTTGATTTGGCCAAGCACGAAGATGCGACCCACGTAGCCATCAATGACGGGTCCTGGTTCGACCCAGCTACCTGGGCCAATGGTGAGGTGCCGGGCAATGATGCCAGGGTAGTTATTTCGCATGCTGCGACGGTGACCTATGACGATGTCTCGAATGCACGGCTATTTACCGTTCGCGTGGACGGGGAACTGAGCTTCGCGACGGATCAGGATTCAAAGATGCTGGTCGACACCCTGGTGGTGGATGGTGCTGGAGCTCTGATCATTGGCACTGAGGAACAGCCAGTGGAGGCGGATGTCAGTGTCGACATTGTTATCGCCAACAACGGCGCGATTGACGTCACCTGGGATCCGCAACTGCTCAGCCGTGGCGTGGTCAGTCATGGCGAGATCGAGATCCACGGGCAGGAGAAAACCACCCACCTGAAGGTCGCTACGGACCCGATGGCGGGCGATACGTCGATCATCCTGGCAGAAGCCCCGGAGGGCTGGAAGGTCGGCGACACCCTGGTGCTGGCTGGGACCAACCTGCAGGGCTACAAGTGGAGCAATGATCTGCGCACCCAAGTCTATCGCGAACCTGAGGACGAGATCCTTACGATCGCGAGGATCGAGGGCAACGAGATCTTCTTCGACACGCCCCTGCAATACGACCATGACAGCCCACAGGATGACCTGAAGACCTCCGTTGCGAACTATAGCCGCAATGTCACTTTCTCGACCGAAGACTCGGAGACCGCAGCGGTACACGAACGCGGGCATGTCATGTTCATGCACAATGACGACGTGGACGTGCGTTATGCAGCCTTCGAGGAACTGGGGCGCACCGACAAATCCATAGACGCCAAGAATGTCAGCGAGTTCGAGGAAATCACGGTGGATGCCAATGTGAAGGGCCGTTACGCTTTTCACTTCCATCGCACGGGCACCGAGGATCAAGATAATCCGGCGCTAGCTATCGGCAACGCGGTCTGGGGATCGCCGGGCTGGGGCTATGCGCACCACGATTCTCACGCAATCTTTCACGCCAATGCCTCCTATGGCACGCTGGGGGCCGGTTTCGTTGCGGAAAGCGGCAATGAGACGGGTGCCTGGACCGACAATATCGCGATCTATGCCAAGGGTGCTGAATTCGGCCCAGCACGTGGGGTTAACAAATCTTCGACCTTCGATACGGGCCGCAGCGGTGATGGTTTCTTCTTCCAAAGCCGGATGGTTGAATCCTCTGGCAACATCGCGGCGAGTGTCGAGAACGGCTTCGTCTATTTCCACCGCGGCGCCATCGCAGAAGATGCCCAACTGACATTCGACGCCTCAGTCTTTGATCTGCCTGAAGCGCTGGGGTTGAGAAACAAAGTTGCCCCTGATGACGCTCCGATCCTGCTCTTCCAGGACAACGAGGTCATCGCGTCGAAACAAGGGCTGCAGGTCGTCAAGGCCAACCCTAACCAAGGGCATGATGTCCACAGCCACCTTAAGGGTTTCACGGCCTGGAACGTAAGTTTGGGAGCGCAGCTAGAATATACCTCGCATTATGTTATCGAAGATTTCGACATCATCGGGGTAGGCAACGGCTTTCAGGGGATCATGATCGGGCGCAACGCGACCGATGTGGCCATCGTGGATTCAAGCATCCAGGGCTTCAGGAACGGCTTATTCATCGATGACCCGAGATCTGATTTCGAAGGCATTACCCACAGTATTGTCAACGTCGCGATTTCGGATGTGGACACTGAGATTGCGAGCTATGCGCAAGAGATCCTAGACGATCACGTGCAGATCGTCTCACCAAACGATATTGTTCCAGGGCGCTTTGAGATCCAACTCGACCAGCCTCTCCTGTTCCGGGAAGGTCACCATACCGACCCCGAAGCGTTCCGGGTCATCATCTCCGGCACAAAGACCGACAGCCTAGGCACGACACCTCTCCCTTCGGGAACCGATGACTACAATGCAGATATCCACGAGGTCACACAAATTCTGCAACGCAACGGGTATTTCGAAGCCTCGGACGGCAAGAAGTACTTCGTTCTAGAGGATTACTATTCCGATCGCATCACCGGCGAGATCCACAAGTTCGGCCACCTTGTTGAGATCAGTGACGGGATCAATCTCGCCAGCATGGGTGCTGTCTTCGCGGGCTATATTGATCTTGACAACGCGGCGCCCGAGACAGAGGGCGAAGCGGTTCAGACCGCAGTTGAGACAGACATCGTCATCGACCTTCTGGCAAATGACAGCGATCCGGACAGCGATGCGATCCATATCGATGGTATCGTGCAGCCTGTGCACGGGCGGGTATTTGACAATGGCGACGGGACCGTCACCTATCGGCCTGATTTCGACTTCACTGGCACCACCAGCTTCAAATATTGGGTAACTGACACATTTGGGAACTATACGCCGACAGTAGCCACAGTCACGGTCGGAGAAGCCACACCGGAAGATTGCTCCTCCATCGATGCCGAGGGGAACAACCACGATACGGCTTCCTTGGGCGCCACGACAGAGGAAGTCGATCACAGCGATCATGTGGCGGCCACGACAGAGGATCCGAGCGAGCAAACCCAAGTCCACCACAAACCGCATGAACCTGGCACCATCACCGGCCCTGTTATTGACCCAGCTGAGGGAGATGACACCTTTATTGGCACAATGCTCAACGATACGATCAACGCGTTTTCGGGTGACGAAATTGTCCGGGGTCTTGCGGGTGAAGACGTACTGACGGGCGCAGCGGGCAATGACAGTCTTTTCGGCGGCGGGGGCTCCGACGAGCTATTTGGCAATGGCGGAGCAGACACCATCAAAGCCGGCAGTGGCGCGGACGAAGCGCGCGGCGGCCGTGGCGCGGATCAGATCCTTGGCGGCGGCGGAACCGACCTGCTTTTTGGCAATGGCGGAGCTGACACCATCAAAGCCGGCAGTGGCGCGGATGAAGTG
>JBGCFK010000555.1:0-2820 GCA_045106875.1 Paracoccaceae bacterium
CTGTCGAGCGCGGACAACATGTGCATGGGGCGTGAATTGCGCAAACCCGGCTTCATGGGGAAATACATGCGCCAGCGGGACCGTCCCGCGATGGAGAAGTTCGCCCGCGACAAGCTGACCGAGCTCGGTTTGATGACCGTACAGTCGATCAACCAATCGGTGGAGACGCTCTCGGGTGGTCAGCGCCAGGGTGTTGCAGTTGCCCGCGCCGCGGCCTTCGCAACCAAGTTCATCATTATGGATGAACCTACGGCAGCACTCGGCGTAAAGGAAAGCCGCCGCGTTCTGGAACTGATTCAAGATGTGAGGTCACGCGGCATTCCGATCATCCTGATCAGCCACAACATGCCGCATGTGTTCGAGGTTGCCGACCGCATCCATGTCCACCGCCTTGGCAAGCGGCTGTGTACGATCGATCCGACGGACTACGCCATGTCGGACGCCGTGGCCTTCATGACCGGCGCGAAAGAACCACCGGCAGAGGCAGTCGCGGCGTGATGTGGGACCTACAAAATTTGAGGTCGAATTGAGCCCAGCGCGATTTGGTTCCGGGCTCGCCATTCGCAACAAGGCCGATGTAAATGCACGACCGAGACCAGCGGGCGGGCCGTCCAGAAGTATGACTATCTTGATACCTTAATCGCATCCGAATTGAAGATAAGAATTCGACCGCCACTCACCTGTTCCAAGCAAATTTGCAAGGTTTGGGCAATGTTTATAAATGGCGCACAGCGGCTGTGACGAGTTCCGAGCTGATGTCCGAGTTCAAGGTAGGTCCCGACAATGCGCCGACGCCAGCGGGTTTGCCGGCGCCGGCTAAACTCACTCGAAGTCATACGTCGGTGCCCTCGGCCATGTTGAGAGCATCCTCTACGTCCACTCCGAGGTAGCGAACCGTGCTTTCGATCTTGGTATGGCCCAGCAGAATCTGGACGGCACGGAGGTTGCCGGTTTTCTTGTAGATCAGTGAAGCCTTCGTCCGCCGGAGCGAGTGCGTGCCGTACTCTTCAGTCGGCAGCCCAATCGCCTCGACCCACTCGTTGACCAGCCGTGCATACTGCCGCGTCCCAATGTGTGGGCAGCGCGTCAACCTGCTCGGGAAAACGAAGTCTTCGAGTGTGCCTCCGCGAACCTGCAGCCAGGCGGACAGACTCTCCCGAGCTGTCTCGGTGATCTCGAATTGGACGGGCCTCCCGGTCTTCTGCTGAACCACGGTTGCACGACGTCTGATCTCCCCGCCAGCAGCGATGTCGCCGATGCGGATCTTCACGAGATCACATCCGCGCAGCTTCGAGTCGATTGCCAGATCGAACAAGGCGCGGTCCCTGACAAGCCCACGGTTCTGCAGGTGGAAGCGTATCTCCCAGACCTCTTTGGCTTGGAACGCCTTCTTGGGTCCGATCTTGTAGCTCGTGTTCCATGTTGGTGGATTTGATGGTCTTCTGGTCATCGGCATTGGAAGCCTCCTTTGAAGCGACTGCGGGATTGCAGTCGCCCAAAGATACAGGGGCTGTAAGGTCCTGGGTCCGAGGCGCCCCCGAAAGCTGGCGTCTGAATGTCACCACGGGTGACGTAGCTTGCGCGAGAAGAGACATTCGAACGGCTAGACAGGGATGAGAGATCTGGTCGTGCTTTCACCCAATCAGGTCGATGTTCCCGGCTCGGTTACGGACCTTCCTCACACGCGCAGATCACGGGGTGAACTGGGCCAGAAACAAATGACACGCGGCCTTCGCAGCGATTGCTGGAGGAGCGCCGTCTCGCGGCGCCCCTCGCTGTATCGGTCCGTTGTCAGAAAGTCGGCAGCGGCGGCAGCGGCTCACCCAGCCACTTCTCGCTGATGGCGTCGAGTTCGCCGCCCAGCTTCTTGTGCAGGATGAAGACGTTGACCCACTGCAGCAGGTCGAAGTTGCCCTTCTTCACGCCGATGAAGGACGGCGATTCCTTCAGGATGAACTTCGTCTCGATGCTGACATCCGGGTTATCATTGGCGAGCTGAAGTGCTGCCATGTTACCTGCTACCAGAACGTCTACCTGACCCGACGCGTACGCGGTGAGCGTCGCTGCATTGTCGCCGAAGCGCACAATGTCAGCACCTTTGGGAGCGATCTTGGTCAGTTCGAGATCCTCGAGCGTGCCCCCTGTCAGGCCAACCTTCATGCCGGCGAGATCCGCCACGGAAGTGATCGACTTGTCGGCCCCGGCAAACGCCCCTGAGTAGAACGGCGCATAGGCAGCCGAGAACCAGATGGACTTTGCGCGTTCGGGGTTTGCGCCCATGGTCGAGATCACGAGATCGACACGATCGGTTTCGAGGAACGGGATGCGCTGCTTGGATACCACGGGCACCAGTTCCAGCTCGACGCCAAGGTTCTCTGCGACCAGCTTGGCAACATCCACGTCGTAGCCCTCGTGTTCGCCGTCCGCACCGAGCGCACCAAAGGGCGCGAAGCTCTCTGGTACCGCGATCTGGATCTTGCCCTCGGACAGGATCTCGGCCAGATCGGCCATCGCCGGTAAAGGCACCGCGATCAGGGCGGCTGCCGCCAGCATCTTAAGACTCTTCATTCTCTCTCTCCTCTTGTCACCCGGCTGCCTGGGCCGAGCCTTGCTGCGATATCGTGCCAAGCCTGCGTTCCAGGCGTCGCGACCAGAGCGACAGCGGGAAACACAGGCAGAAATAGATGAGAGCCATGATCGGGAAGATGATGAACGGCTCGGTGCCATCCACAGGCGCATTGGCACAGCGCTTGCCGATGGCCATGAGATCACGGAACCCAATGATGTAAGCCAGCGACGTGCCCTTGATGATCTGCACCA
>JBGCFK010000556.1:0-2989 GCA_045106875.1 Paracoccaceae bacterium
GTACTTTGGGCGGCGCTCGGTTGATCTCGTCGACGAGGACGAGGTTGTGGAAAAGTGGGCCCTGAACAAACTCGAACCGGCCGGTGTCAGGGTGGAAAACAGGGGTGCCGGTAAGGTCGGACGGCATCAGATCGGGCGTACACTGGATGCGGGCGAAAGAGCCTTCCAAGCCGTCTGCGAGCAGGCGCACAGCGCGGGTCTTTGCGAGACCGGGCACGCCCTCGATCAGCACATGGCCACCAGTGAGGAGCGCGATCAGCAGTCGCTCGACCAGAGGCATCCGCCCGATGAGCCGACCCGAGATCCAGTCTGACAGATCCGCAATCGCGGCAACGGCGCTGTCCGTCTGCATGCGGACCTCCCTATTGTATTTTGGCAGAGCCTAGGGCGTTTTGGGGCGCACGCAAATCCGAAAAGCCTCCCGCTGCTGGATTGTTTCACGTGAAACATTCAATGAGAAGTTAATCCGCCATTCGGAACCGGGGCCGCCTGCGGCCCCGCAATCGGTGTTTTGGCTGCCAAACCCCTAACGAGTTCTGAAAATGTGCTGAATGAGTGGTTAAGCCGTTGCGTGGCAGTTGTTTACCCACGCTTAACGATCAGCGTAGCCCGGCGGTCGCCCGAGTTCTGCCTCGCCCCGCGTGATGGACTACCCCCGTGACTGCGCAGTCACACTCCTTCGATCCTCACAAGATTGATCGACAAGATAACAGGGCACCCAAGCCCTCCCCTCCACGAGATATCAAGCATGGCAAAGGTGGGGTGAACCCCACCCTACCCACGGCGCTGCTCCTTGCATTCCGAGTCAATAATTTTCCAAAGAAACTTGAATATTAAAAATAATATAGCGACATGGCTGGGCAAGTTTTTTAAATTATACTGAGATATATAATTTTCAAGTAACTCAAAAAATAAGTAAATTATATTTCTCTATAAAAAAATTCCAGCAATTATTGACTTGCTTCAACAAGGAGTATCAACAAAGAAAGGAATAAAAAATGTTTGCTGTTATGGCGCTGATCACTAATTCTCCGAAGATGTGGCTAGTGTGATCTGGTCTTTCTTAGGTGAAGAGGTCGCTTCGGGTTTTACCACAGAGGCAATCGCAGAATTTAGCTCTGCCTTCGACTATATAGGTCCAAGCGATAACTTTTCATACAACCATGACTGGGAGGACACCTTTATGCTCTGAGAGACCCAGCCCTGTTGCATCCCGAGTTCCCGCCAGCTTGGGGTGCTTCAAATGAGCGAGCAAGCGAACAATGGGTTTCCAGCCCACCAAGGGTGCGTCGTTTGAGTGTGCCTTGCCAACCGTTAGTCCCCGCGACGGGGGAACCCACCCTATGAGATCACATCCGACTGATAGCTCTCGTTGCCCAACGCACCCGGACCATTCGAGCTAAGGCCCCTTCCGGCCCTTCTTCCGCTTGCCGTATTTCGTCGCCCTTGTCCCCGGCTTACCCGACGTGGACCGCGCCGACGCTGATGCGTCCGCCACTGCCGACTGCCTTGCCAAGGGGTCGTCCGCAATCGCCAGATCCACGGCCTCGAGCCGGCGGACTTCGTCGCGCAGCCGGGCGGCCTCCTCGAACTCTAGGTTCTCGGCGGCTTTCATCATGTCCTTCCGCAGCCCCTCCAGCACCGTCGCAAGATTGGCCCCGACATTCGCGCGGTCAACCTTCGTCGTGACGCGGGACATGTCGGTGTCGCCCTCAAAAGTGCCTTCCAGAATATCCTCAACGTTCTTCTTCACTGTCGCGGGCGTAATGCCGTGTTCCGCATTGTACGCGACCTGCTTTGCGCGGCGACGGTCGGTCTCGGCCATCGCCCGTTCCATCGACCCTGTGATGCGGTCCGCATACATGATGACCTTGCCGTCCGCGTTGCGCGCCGCGCGTCCGATGGTCTGCACCAGCGAGGTCTCCGAGCGGAGAAAGCCCTCCTTGTCCGCATCCAGTATCGCGACCAGCGCGCATTCGGGGATGTCCAGCCCCTCGCGCAGCAGGTTGATGCCTATCAGCACGTCAAACGCGCCAAGGCGCAGGTCGCGCAGGATCTCGATGCGTTCCAGTGTGTCGATATCCGAGTGCATATAGCGCACACGGATGCCGTTCTCGTGCAGGTATTCGGTCAGATCCTCGGCCATGCGCTTCGTCAGCACAGTCACCAGCGACCGATACCCCGCGGCCGAGACCTGCCGCAATTCGTCCATCAGATCGTCGACCTGAGATGTGACGGGGCGGATTTCCACAGGCGGATCGATCAGCCCTGTCGGCCGGATGACCTGTTCGGTGAACACGCCGCCGGTGCGTTCCAGTTCCCAGCTGCTGGGGGTTGCCGAGACAAACACGGATTGTGGGCGCATGGCGTCCCATTCCTCGAACTTGAGAGGGCGGTTGTCCATGCAGGACGGCAGGCGGAAGCCGTGTTCGGCCAGGGTGAACTTGCGGCGGTAATCACCCTTGTACATGGCACCGAGCTGCGGCACGGAGACGTGGCTTTCGTCCGCGAAGACGATGGCATTGTCGGGAATGTATTCGAACAGGGTGGGCGGAGGTTCACCGGGGGCGCGGCCCGTCAGGTAGCGCGAATAGTTCTCGATCCCATTGCAGACGCCGGTCGCCTCGATCATCTCAAGATCGAAGTTCGTGCGCTGCTCAAGGCGCTGGGCCTCCAGCAGACGGCCTTCGCCAATCATCCGGTCGAGTGTGATCTTCAGTTCGGCCTTGATACCCTTCACGGCCTGGTTGAGCGTCGGCCGCGGGGTCACGTAGTGCGAGTTGGCGTAGATCCGTACTTTCTGCAGGCTTTCTGTCTTCTCACCGGTCAGGGGATCGAACTCGTCGATGCGTTCCAGTTCCTCGCCAAAGAACGAGAGCTTCCAGGCGCGGTCTTCCAGGTGGGCAGGCCACAATTCCAGCGAATCGCCGCGTACCCGGAACGAGCCGCGCGCAAACCCAGCATCGTTGCGCTTGTATTGCTGCGTGAT
>JBGCFK010000557.1:0-19538 GCA_045106875.1 Paracoccaceae bacterium
TCTCGGTGATGAACTACCTGCTGCCAGGCAAGGGTGTGATGCCCATGCACTGTTCGGCAAACCATGCGGTGGGCAACACGGACGACGCCGCGATCTTTTTCGGGCTGTCCGGAACAGGTAAAACGACGCTGTCCGCCGACCCTGATCGGACTCTACTCGGAGATGATGAGCACGGCTGGGACGAGAACGGCATCTTCAATTTTGAAGGCGGGTGCTACGCGAAGACGATTTCCTTGTCAGCTGAAGCCGAGCCAGAGATCTACGCGACAACGTCCATGTTCGGCACGGTCGTCGAGAACATGGTCTACGATGCGCATACGAAAGAACTGGACTTCGAAGACGACAGCCTGACGCCGAACATGCGCTGCGCCTATCCGCTGGACTACATCCCGAACGCATCCGAAACAGGCTCTGCGGGCGTGCCCAAGAACATCGTCATGCTGACATGCGACGCATTCGGCATCATGCCGCCAATCGCACGGATGACACCTGCGCAGGCGGAATACCACTTCCTGTCCGGATTCACAGCCAAGGTCGCGGGCACAGAGAAAGGCCTCAAAGGGGCTCAGACGACATTCTCGACCTGTTTTGGCGCGCCCTTCATGACGAGGCGCCCGGAAGTCTATGGCGCGTTGTTGCGTGAAAAGATTGCTGAACACGGCGCAACTTGCTGGCTGGTCAACACCGGCTGGACTGGCGGCGGCTATGGCATGGGCTCGCGTATGCCGATCCGTGCAACGCGGGCGCTTCTGTCCGCAGCATTGGACGGATCATTGGCCGAGGGCGAGTTCCGCCGCGACGCCAATTTCGGTTTTGACGTGCCTGTAGCCTGCCACGGTGTATCGGACGTTTTGCTGACCCCGCGCCAGACCTGGGAAGATCCGGAGGCCTATGACAAGCAGGCCGCTGAACTGGTCGCGATGTTCGCTGCAAACTTCGCTCAGTATGAAGCGCATGTTGGCGACGAAGTGAAAGCCGCCGCCCCGAGTGCGGCCTGATCCTGTTGGGCGGGCCAAGGCCCGTCCGTTCGTCCCATGACCCAGTTCGCGGTTTCTACCGGACATGACCTGACAGCAGATACGGCGGCACAGGTACTTGCCGAGGGCGGGACAGCCGTTGATGCAGTCATCGCGGGAGCAGCCATGGCCATGGTTGCGGAACCTGTGCTCGCAGGCTTGCTTGGCGGGGGCTTCCTGATGGTGCGCGCTCCAAACGGGCGAACGAACCTGTTGGACTTCTTTGTTCAGACCCCTTCCCGTGCCGTGTCGCCGGATGACCTTGACTTTAGCGTTATCGAGGCCGAATTCGGCACGACCAGTCAGGAGTTCCACATCGGAACGGGCACCATAGCGGTCCCCGGCGTTGCATCCGGCCTTGCCGAGGCACATGCCCGCTATGGCCGCATCCCTTTCTCGGAACTGATCGCACCTGCCTCAGCGGCAGCACGCAAAGGGGTGGAAATCACGCCTTTTCAGGCTCAACTGGCTCAGATCGTCGGGGCTATTCTGAAGGCCACGCCATCGGCTGAGGCGCTTTGGACAGTGGACGGTGTGCTTCAGCAGTCAGGCCAGACCGCACACAACCCGGATTTCGCTGATGTGCTTGAGGTCTTCGGGGTTGAGGGGCCACGATTCGTCATGGAAGGCGAGGTCGCCACCGCGCTTTTGGAGCTTTGCCGCGAGGGAGGGCAGGTCACAGCCTCGGATCTGCGGGGATACACCGCAAAATGGCGCATGCCTCTGGAGATGCGTCGCGGCAAGGCCAAGGTCCGTCTCAATCCTCCCCCGTCTCTTGGCGGCACGTTGATGGGTTTCGGATTGGAGATCTGTCCACCGGATCCGGACCCGATTGACATTGTCCGAACCCTTGAGGCGACTCTGACGGCTCGGATTGAGGCTGCCATCGACGATCGTCCGGTTGCCGGGACTCAGACACTTTTGAACTCCAACCTGCTCGACCGATACCGCAATGAGGTCGCCAATCGGGCACGATCCACCCGCGGCACCACCCATATCTCGGCGATTGACCGCGATGGCATGGGTGCTGCGCTGACCCTCTCGAACGGTGAGGGATGTGGCCATGTGCTGCGAGGCATCGGGATAATGCCCAACAATATGCTGGGTGAGGACGATCTCATGCCCGCGGGGATGCACAGTTGGAAGCCTGGACAGCGGCTCAGCTCGATGATGTGCCCGCTGGTAACAGAATGGCCGGACGGGCAGTTCGCGATGCTGGGATCAGGCGGCTCAAACCGTATCCGATCGGCCCTGCTTCAGGTGTTGGTCGGATTGATCGACCGAGGACATGCCCCCGAGGACGCAGTGGCGGCGGCGCGGATCCATGTCGACGGGAGTCGAGACGGCCCTCAGACCGATTTTGAGGATCTCGGGGATGATGAATTTCGCGAGCGTGTCTTGACCGCTGCGCCAGAGGCCCGGCCGTGGAGTGATCCGTCGATGTTCTTCGGTGGCGTGCACATGGTGCAATCGGATGGGCGTGGAAATCTCCAGGCGGCCGGAGATCCACGCCGCGCAGGTGCGCATCGTATCGGTTAAAGCGATCTAGACGCTTCGCTCCATCCTGCGCGCCACAGCTTCGAAGATCGCGATATCGCCAAGATTGACGGCCAGAACCATCGCGCCCTGAAGACATGCAACCATTTCGGTGGCCCTGATCTCCGGATCCGACGCGCCCTTCTGGTTCAACGCATGGGCGAGGACCCGGATGTTCTCTCGCAGAAAACCGCGCACACTTTCCTGTACCGGACCGGGCAGTCCCAGCGTCTCGGCTCCCATCACACCGCAAAGGCAGGCTGTCTCGGTCTTTGCAAGCGCCCGGCGGTAGAGGTCGATGAACGTGCCGACCGGATCCCCACCATTTGCCGTATGTGCCGCGTATGCGCCGAAAAATGCTTTCGCATAACGGTCGATGACGGCGACGCCGAGGTCCTCCTTCTTTGGGAAATGATAGTGCACACTGGCGCTCTTGATCCCCAGGTCACCTGCCAGATCGCGAAAACTGACAGCATGGAACCCAGAGGTCCTGATCCGTTGTTCCGCCACATCCAGCAGCTTGTCACTTACTTCACTCATGCTATTCGCCTTCAGGTTGCGCTCTCTACCTATGGATAGGCTTGGAAGCAGGAATCGGCAACTCTCTTTCCACTATCTATCAACAGGTCTTCTGCTTGGCCCAATTACGAAGATCTACGTAGCTGCAGATTTCCCAACCCCGCCAAGTTCACATTGCCATTGTCGAGAAGAGCCCAAGACACAAGGTCACCTTCCAGCCTGTAGACGTGCTGAACGGCAAGCGTTGCAGAATCGCATTTCTGGTCATGAAGGCGACGGGAATTGTCCCTGTGCTCAAGCTGGCCGGCGGCGCATATGTCGGTGAGCGCTCGACAATCGCAGAAATTCTGGATCATCTGCATGACGCCCGGCTTGCACGGGCCACAATGCGCGATTGCGCGGAGAGATCGCCATGATGCCGCACCCGGGCGTGAAAAGCGCGTTAATCGCCACCTGATCACTTGTGCTATGTTGCTGCCAATGGGGGCTCCGCCTCCCAAAAAGAAGGAGTGTCTCGTGGAACTGAATGCGGATTTCACCAAACGCGCTGTTGTGCACGGCGCACGGACCGAATGGGTCGCCTCGCCCATGAAAGGGGTGGAACGGCGAATGCTGGACCGGATCGGCGACGAGGTGGCGCGGGCGACCAGCATTGTACGATATGCGCCGGGATCTTCTTTCTCGGCTCACACGCATACAGGCGGCGAGGAGTTTCTTGTGCTGGATGGCGTGTTCCAGGACGACTATGGCGACTTCCCTGCGGGCACTTATGTGCGCAATCCACCCACAACGTCACATACACCGGCTTCCGAAGGCGGTTGTACGATCTTTGTTAAGCTATGGCAGTTCGACCCGGATGACCGGAACCAGTTCCACGTGGACACCGAGAGCAGCGCGTATGCGGATGATCCTGAGCGCGCGGGCGCCGTCGTGATGAAGTTGCACAAGGATGCACGCGAGGAGGTGGTCATGGAACGTTGGGCGCCCGGCGCTCATATTTCCTTGTCGTCCGATGGCGGCATGGAAGTGCTGACCATCAAAGGCGATTTCACGGAAGCCGGAGAGCGCTTTGCGCCGCAATCCTGGCTGCGCCTGCCCACAGGCGCGAAGTCAGAGGCTGTGGCCGGCCCCGAGGGGGCGCAGGTCTGGATCAAGCGGGGACATTTGGCCGGGCCGATCACGCCTCCATGCTCGTTGTAACGAACTTCTGACAATCGAGGCGCTTGCGAAAGAAAGTTGCGCGCTCATTCTTGACCCGGCTCTGGTGGCCCGCTAACTACCTCGCAGATGCGAGAGATCATGACGCGCCGCAGCATCGGCGCGAGCGGAGAGTCAGATGAACGCCCAAGCCCCGATTGCTGCCGAGACCCCAAGCGCAAGCGACCTGCTCGCCAAAACCGCGGAAGCTGTGACAGCGGCGGACGCGCTTGCCACGCGGGCGCGGGAGGTTCTTGGCGCGAAAGTAACGGTGGATGGGCGTGTGTCGGGCGCATTGGTCGACCAGCACCAGTTCGGCGCGCACGCCTATGCATGGCTTGCGACCTATGTCGAGGCGCTGCGCCAGTTGCACGGTTGGGCAGAGCGGCTTTCAGCCACAGATGCTTTCGGCGAGATCGAGCAACTGATCCTCCAGATCGGCTTTGGCGAATACCTTTGGCAGATGTATGGCGGAATCCCGATGAGCCGGGGCGAGATCGCTCGCCCGCAAGATATAGGACTGAGCCAGGACGACCAGCGCGAGCTGATGACCCCAGCGGTCCAGTGGTTCACGCAGAACGGCAATTCGGATGCAGCACGGATGCGTCTTGCGACTCTGATGTGCGAGCAGGAGGGCGTTGCCTCGTTCGGCGCAACCGGGCTTGATGAAGAATTCGAGATGATCCGCGAACAGTTCCGCCGTTTCGCGGATGATCGCGTGGTACCGGACGCCCATGAATGGCACCTCAGGGATCAGCTGATCCCCATGGAAATCATCGATGAGATGTCCGAAATGGGCGTTTTCGGGCTGACAATCCCCGAGGAATTCGGTGGCTTTGGGCTTGGCAAGACGGCCATGTGCGTTGTGTCCGAGGAGTTGTCTCGCGGGTATATCGGCGTGGGCTCGCTCGGCACACGGTCTGAAATCGCAGCCGAGTTGATCCTGTGCGGCGGCACGGACGCGCAGAAGGCGGATCTGCTGCCCAAACTTGCCTCTGGCGAGATCCTTCCGACTGCTGTTTTCACGGAGCCCAATACCGGCTCGGATCTCGGCGCACTGAAGACCCGCGCAGCCCGCGAAGGCGACGAATGGGTTATCACGGGCAACAAGACATGGATCACCCATGGCGGTCGGACCGACGTGATGACGGTTCTGGCACGTACCGATCCAGAGACGGACGATTACCGCGGCCTCAGCATGTTCATCGCGCCCAAGACCCGCGGAACGGATAGCGAGCCATTCCCCGACCCGACCATCGCTGGCGGCGAGATCGAGGTTCTGGGATATCGCGGCATGAAGGAATACACCCTGGCACTGGACGGGCACCGGGTGCCGGAGGACGCGCTGCTGGGCGGCAAGGAAGGCCAGGGCTTCAAGCAGTTGATGCAGACTTTTGAGAGCGCCCGCATCCAGACCGCTGCCCGCGCCGTGGGTGTCGCACAATCCGCCATGGAGATCGGACTGCGCTATGCTCAGGACCGGGTAGCGTTTGGGAAACCTCTTACGGCGTTTCCGCGGGTCGCCTCCAAACTGGCAATGATGGCAGTCGAGATCATGATGGCGCGGCAGCTGACCTACTTCTCCGCCCGTGAGAAGGATGAGGAGCGCCGCTGTGACCTTGAAGCCGGGATGGCCAAACTGTTGGGTGCGCGCGTCGCCTGGGCCGCGGCTGACAACGGGCTGCAGATCCATGGCGGAAACGGTTTTGCGCTTGAGTATCCGATCAGCAGGGTTCTGTGTGATGCACGGATCCTGAACATCTTTGAGGGTGCAGCGGAAATTCAGGCTCAGGTGATCGCACGGCGCCTGTTGGCCGGCAACTGAGACACTCAGAAACCATCCAGACATCACTGCCGCCGCAGACTCTCCTGCAACTGGATTGTTTCACGTGAAACATATAACGCGAAATGAACTGACGTTCGCGTCATTTACTTCGCGATAACCCTCGACCCTAAGCGTCCAACCCTGCCCGGACGGATGCAAAGATCGCCTCGAACATCTCGGGGGTCAGCCGCTTGGTATTCGTGTTGTAGCGCGAGCAATGATAGCTGGCGGTGATCGCATAGGTCCGGATGATCGATGTACGCCCATGCCCGAACGGGTGGAGCGCCAGCTTGCCCTGCAATGCCCGGACAGTGCTGTCATGCGCGATCTTGCCCAACGTAACGATCGAGGTCAGTTCGGGCATGGATGCAATGCGGTGTTCAAGAAACTGCCGACAGGCGTTTATTTCGGCACCAACCGGCTTGTTCTGTGGCGGCACACAACGCACGGCATTCGTAACCATGCAATCGACAAGCTTCAGCCCGTCTGCTGCGTGCCCTGCAAACTCGCCCTCGGAAAAGCCAAACTTGGCCAGCGTCGCATAGAGCAGGTCGCCTGCGAAGTCTCCGGTAAAGGGTCTTCCCGTCTTGTTGGCACCAGTTACACCGGGCGCAAGGCCGACCACAAGCAGGCGCGCATTCTCAGGACCAAAGCTTGCAACGGGATTGTTGAACCATTCTGGTTCGCGCTCGCGCAGTTCCATCCGATAGTCCACCAGACGGGGACATAGCGGACAGTCCGCAGGAGCTTCGTTCAGGCGGCCAGGTGCGCGCACGTCACTCTGCGTCTTCTTCCTCGAGTTCAGGCTCTACTTCCGGCGCAGGAGGGATAGGCCGCGGCGGACGCCCGATCACGTCTTTCAGTTCTTCCAGTTCGATGAAGTTATCTGCCTGACGACGCAGATCGTCCGCAATCATCGGAGGCTGCGAGCGGATTGTCGAGACGACAGAGACGCGAACGCCCTTCCGCTGCAACGCAGCTACAAGCGATTTGAAATCGCCGTCACCCGAGAACAGAACAATGTGCTCGACATGGTCGGCCATCTCCATGGCATCGACCGCAAGCTCGATATCCATGTTGCCCTTGATCTTGCGGCGACCTGACGAGTCGGTGAACTCTTTGGCAGGCTTGGTCACCAGCGAGAATCCGTTGTAATCCAGCCAATCGACCAGCGGACGGATCGGGGAGTATTCCTCGTTCTCGATCAATGCCGTGTAATAGAATGCCCGGACCATTTTGCCGCGACGCATGAATTCTGATCTGAGCAGTTTGTAGTCGATATCGAAACCCAGCGCCTTCGTAGCCGCGTAGAGGTTCGATCCATCTATGAGCAAAGCCAATCGCTCGTCCCGATAGAACATATATTTCCCCGATATATCCCTTAGTGTTACACCGTCTTGCCCAGAAGCGCACATATGCCCCGAGCTTTTCGGTCCGATCAGTTGGAGACGTAATCTGCCAAAGCGGCCAAGTCTATCGAGTTTATGATCACATTATGACAATCTGTCTAGTAGCTTACGGATGCAACCTAGAGTCCGACGATTACGACTTAGCGTCAACCATTGATCGCGTGTTGGACGTCATGTCGCGCACCCCTGGGTTGAGACTGAGGCAAACCAGTCAACGATACCGGACTCCAGCGTGGCCCGAGGGGAGTGGTCCGGACTTCCTGAACGGCGCCATTTCCATCGAGACGAGCTTCGCACCTGAAGATGTTCTGAGCCTTTTGCACGACATCGAAGCGCAGCTGGGGCGCACTCGCGATCAGCGATGGGGCCCACGCACATGTGATCTGGATCTCATCGCGGTCGAGCAAACCATCCTTCCCGATGTCACTGCCCTGCGCCATTGGGTAGACATGGATGATGTCAGCGCACGGGCCGAAGTTCCCAGTGAATTGATCCTGCCACATCCCAGAATGCATCGCCGCGCCTTCGTTCTTGTGCCGCTTGGTGACATTGCTCCGGACTGGCGTCATCCATTGCTTGGTCGGACAGTAACCGAGATGATCTCTGCCCTCCCCCCCGGTTCACTTGCGGATGTGCGGGCGTTCGAGGACTAGAGGTTCAGCCTAGGACCAAGAAGGCGCGGTACCAGCTTCAGGGCTGCCCGTCTTGTTGTTCGGGTTCCAGGCTATGTTTCTGGAACAGCGGCCATTGGAAGCCGATGAATGCCAGCGTCAGCGGTATGTTCGCGAATGTCTTGAAGCTTACCCAGAACTCGGTCGTCTGCGTGCGCCAGACCGTTTCGTTCACGGCGGCGAGAAACAGGAAGAACCAGACCCAGCGTCGTGTGAAGATCATCCAGCCTTCATCGCTGAGGGGCATTGCCTCGCCCATCAGATATTTCAGATAACTGCGTCCCTGAAACAACCCGAAAGCAAGTATGGCTGCGAAGATCCCGTTCACGATGGTCGGCTTCATCTTGATGAACGTGTCGTCCTGAAGCCAGAGCGTGAGCCCCCCGAACACCGCAACGACAACGCCGGTGACAACCGCCATCTTTGGCAGAGTTCGCGTCAACATCCAGGATACCGTCAGGGAGACAGCTATCGCGACCATAAACAGCGCAGTAGCGATCAGGATCGGGCCGCTTGCGCCTGCAAGGGCGTCGGGCCCTATGACATTGCCCATGATGTTGGCAACACGGGGATTGTCCCGCAGGCTGCCACCATATTGGAACGCGAGGAAGAAGACCGCAATCGGGCCGATCTCGAGTGCCATTTTCAAGGTCGGGTTTATACTACGTTCCTCGCTCATCCGGCGAAACTAGCGGCGGATTGTTGGCGGGTCACGCGTTTCTCTGCAAAATCAGTCCGGCGCATCTGCGACATGTCGCGCAGCCCACGCGAAGCAGAGGTATGAAACCGCGCCGCAAGCGCCAAATCCGGTCACCAAAGCACCGATACCGCCATCAAAACCCTGACCCACGGCCCAGCCCAGCGGAACCGCAATGAATGTCGAGATTGATCCGACCAGAGCCGCGCCCAATCCAGCCATGTGGCCAAGCGGATCCATGGCCAGGGCATTCAGATTACCAAATGCGATACCAACGCAGAAAAGCGCAGGCGCGAGCCAGAGGAAGAACCCCCAGAAGGGAGGACGGCCTTGGGTGAATGCGACCGCAGCAAGGCAAAGCAAAGTTCCGGCCACCAGCGCCAACAGGGCCCAACCCGTCAGTGCGCGCATGCCAAGACGCATCACGAGGCGCGCGTTCACGAGTGAAGCCGCGCCGAAGCACAACGCTGCAGACGCAAACCACAGAGGGAACTCGGTACCCTTGTCATAGGTTTCCTGAAAGATCTGCTGGGCAGAGCTTAGGTATCCAATGAAGGGCGCGAACAGGAACCCAATGGCCAGCGTAGTGCCCAGGGTAACGCGATGGCCCAGCGCCTCGGCGATGCCGCGCCCGATGTCGCGGAGCGCAAAGCTGCGGCGGGCGTCAAGCGGCAGGGTCTCGGGTTGGCGCAGTGCGTACCAGCCAAAGGTGATCAGCGCGATCAGACCAAGAAAGGCGAACACCGCCCGCCAGCCTGCGGCAAAGATAATCAATTGCCCAATCGAGGGCGCCACAGCCGGGACAAGGATGAAAACCGCCGTAATGACCGAGAGGACTTGCGCCATCTGGCGCCCCTGGTAGCAGTCCCGGATCACTGCCATCGCGATGACCCGAGGCCCGGAGGCACCAAGCCCCTGCAATACCCGTCCAATCAGCATGGTCGTGAAATCTGTCGTCACAAGCGTCAGACCCGTGCCCAACATGAAAATTCCGTATCCCATGAACAGAACCGGACGCCGGCCAAGCGAGTCTGACAAGGGGCCAACCAGTAGTTGGCCGACCGCAAGTCCGACAAAAAGCGCCGAGACGATCAACTGTCCGTCGTTGGCTCCGGGCGCTGCGAGATCTCGGCTGATCTCGTTGAGGGCCGGAAGCATGATGTCCGTCGACATCGCAACGATCGAGGTCATCAATGCAAGAAGTACGATGAACTCAAAACGGGAAGTGGGCTGGTCCGGTGCGCGCATAAGTTGGCTTGGGTCAGATTTTCAACGATTGCAAGCGCTATGCGATGCCAACATTCGGGCAAGGGTGCAAAGGCCTCAGCCGAATTCGATCATCACTGCACCTGCCGCGATAGCGACCAAAATCAGGCTTCGTACCGGGCCAATTCTTTCGCCAAGGAACAACCAGCCCATGAGCGCCGCAAAGATGACCGAGGTCTCGCGCAGCGCAGCCGCCTCGCCCACCTTGTCCAGCCGCGTCGCAAGGAACACGGACCCAAAGCTGATCCACGCAATCACGGCACCGAACAGACCGCGGCGAAACAGTCCTCCAAGGTCGGTCGCCTGCAGCCAACGCCGCCCCAGCAGTGGCGCAAACAGGCACACCTCAAGCAGGAAGAACCACGCAATGAACGTGAACGGGTCCTGCGCCAGCCTGATCGCATAGGCGTCAATGATGGTGTAGGCCGCAGTGATCAGCCCGGTGAGCACCGCCAGTCCCAGCGCAACGGCGAGCGTGCGGCGGTCTACGGTCTCGTGGCGCAGGTTGTACCCGGCAAGTGCAAAGATCCCGCCAGAGAGCATCGCCACTCCACCCCATTGCCCAGCCGTGAAGAACTCGCCAAAGACGACGCCTGCAAACGCCACCGTCGCCAGCGGGCCAGTGCCCCGCACCACCGGGTAAACCGCCGTGAAGGCACCGCGAGAATAAGCCATGGCCAACACCCACTTGTAAGTCAGGTGCACGAGCATGACGCCAGGCATCAGCACCCACAGCGCGGCAGAGGGCGGCGGGACCAGAAACAGAACGACAGGCACTGCCAGCAGTGAGACCCAGATATCCACGGCACCGCGCGTCAGCCAGGGATCGTGCCTGCCCTTCTGCAATGCGCCCAGCGCCGCGTGCATCACCGCCGCCAGCAATGCCAGCGCCATGGCTGCCTGCTTGCCCGCCTCCGTGCCTTCGATCGAAAGGACCCACTCGCCCAGCATCATTTGCCTCTGAACCAAACCTCAGAGCCCATAACAGGCCGATCCAATCGCGCACAGCACCCTCAGTGCCGGAGCCCCGGATATCAGAACCATGAGATCGTCCGGCGGTGGGCCGCAAGGAAGAGCTTGCAAATCCGCCAGCCCTGCTTTTTGCTGCACCGCAGAACGGGAGAGCCGATGAACGCTGTTGATGCGCTGATTGCCGAGGATATTCACAAGAGCTTTGGCGACTTGCACGTGCTGAAGGGCATCAGCCTGCGTGCGGCCGAGGGCGACGTGATCTCGATCCTGGGCGCATCCGGCTCGGGCAAATCCACATTCCTGCGCTGCCTGAACTTTCTGGACCCGCCGGACAGCGGACGCATCGTGCTGGGCGGCGAGGAAGTCGTCGTGCGCGAGGGCCGTGGCGGTCAGCGCCGTGCGGATCCTGTTCAGATCCAGCGCCTGCGCCAACAGCTTGGCATGGTCTTTCAGAGCTTCAATCTCTGGGCTCACATGACAGTGCTTCAGAATGTGATGGAGGGGCCGGTGCAGGTGCTGAAGCGCCCGGTTGGCGAGGTGAGGGACGATGCGATGGCGATGCTCGACAAGGTCGGGATCGCCGAGAAACACGGGCAATACCCAGCGCAGCTTTCGGGCGGACAACAGCAACGCGTCGCCATTGCGCGGGCGCTTGCCATGCAGCCGCGGGTGCTGCTGTTTGACGAACCGACCTCATCGCTGGATCCCGAACTGGTGGGAGAGGTCCTGCGCGTCATGCGTGATCTGGCCGATGAGGGCCGGACAATGATCGTCGTGACCCACGAAATGGGCTTTGCCCGTGAGGTCTCAAACCGAACGGTCTTCCTCCATCGGGGTGTTGTCGAGGAGCAGGGCCCACCCGAGCAGGTCTTTGGCAACCCGAAATCCGAACGTTGCAGGGCGTTTCTTGCCAGTGCACTGTAGCGCAAGAGATCAAGATACCAGATTCATCCAACAAGGAGAGATGTGATGTTGAACCTCAAGACAATGATCGGCGCAGGCCTTCTGGCAGCAATGTCCTGCAGCGCCATGGCCGACAACCACGCCGTGCGCATGGGCACCGAGGGCGCCTACCCTCCGTACAACTTCATCAATGACAAAGGAGAGATCGACGGGTTCGAGCGCGAAATGGGCGACAAGCTGTGCGCGCTGGCCAAGCTGGAGTGCAACTGGGTCAAGAACGACTGGGACAGCATCATACCGAACCTGGTATCGGGAAACTACGACGTGATCATCGCGGGCATGTCAGTGACTGACGAGCGTGACAAGGTGATCGACTTCTCGGCGCCCTACATCCCGCCGTCGCCATCTGCCTACATGACGCTCTCGGGCGAGGCGCCTGACCTTGCGGGCGGTGTGATCGCAGCGCAGGTGAACACGATACAGGCCAGCCATGTCGCAGCCTCCGGAGCGACCCTTGTCGAGTTTGCAACGCCGGACGAAACAATCGCCGCCGTCAAGAACGGCGAGGCCGATGCCGTGTTTGCAGACAAGGACTACCTTATCCCGATCGTGGCCGAGTCTGGTGGTGAACTGGCCTTCGCCGGTGATGATGTCGCGCTTGGTGGCGGTACAGCGCTGGGCATCCGCGAAAGCGACGGCGAACTGAAAGCCAAGCTGACGGCAGCGATCACCCAGATCAAGGAATCGGGCGAGTTGAACGCGATGATCAAGAAGTGGTTCCCCGAGAACCCACCGATCTGGCAGTAGTCTGATCACCGGGGCGCGTACGCGAGCGCGCCTCGGATACCGCCCGATGGGCTGGCATCTGAACGATACGGCCAAGACCTCTGCAGGCATCCTTGCGTGTGGGAGCAATGGTGCCGGCCCCCCGCTCGTGCTGGCCCATGGCTGGCCCTGGTCTTCTTGGGCATGGTCCCTTGTCATTCCTGTCCTTTCCCAGCACTTCACGGTCCACTGGTATGACATGCCCGGATTCGGCCAGTCTCTCGGCGCCGATCAACGTGCCACATCGCTTGATGTCCAAGGCGAGATATTTGCCGAGATGGTCGCGCATTGGAATCTCGAACGGCCAGCTATCTGGGCGCATGATTTTGGCGGCACAGTCACGTTGCGCGCGCGTTTGCTACACGGCGTCGACGTCGGGCCACATCTTCTGATGAACGTAGTCGCGATGCGACCATGGGGATCGGCCTTTTTCGAGCATGTCGGGCGTCATATAGAAGCCTTCACCGGCCTGCCCCCGCACATCCATCAAGCTGTCGTCGAGGCTTACGTCCGCGGTGCCATTGTGAGCAAACTGGACGCGGAGACTGTGAGGTCTCTTACCGAACCATGGCAAACAGAGGCCGGGCAAACCGCTTTCTACGCCCAGTTCGCCCAAGCGGACGAAAAGTACACCACCGAGATCGAACCCGATTATGCTACTCTCACAGGCGCTGTTCACGTGCTTTGGGGGGCCGAAGATCCCTGGATTCCACTCGCACGTGGCACAAAGCTCGCCAAAGCGATAGGATGCGAGATCGAAACAATGCCCGGCCTTGGCCATCTTGCCCAGCTTGAGGACCCCGCAGGCACTGGTGACCGTGCCTTGGCCTTTCTGACGCAAGGACACTGACAGATGTTCGAATGCGCTGATCCAAAGACACTCGAAGGGCTGGCATGGCTCGGCTGCTATCTGACCACGCCCAAGCATATGGCGTTCTGGGGCAGCTTCATGACGGTCATTGGGCTGCTTGTAGCGGCAGTACCTCCCATCATGATCCTCGGACTGGCGGGCGCATTGGCGAAGCGCTCGGCAATTGCTCCCGTCCGTTGGCTTGGCAGCCTCTACACCACCATGGTCCGAGGCGTGCCCGAGATCATCTTCTTCCTGTTCGTACCCATAGCCCTCGATCAGTTGATCGAGTTCACCCGTCACAAAGTGCTATGTCCGGACGTGACCGCCCCGATCTGGCAGGGTAATGAATTCGTGGTCTGCCCCGCCGCCAAGGCACCTTTGAATACAGCGCCTCAATGGGCACATGACACCTATGGTTTCGTGCTGGCCATCATCTCGTTCGCGATCGTCTTCGGGGCGTTCACGGCCAATATCATTGATGGCGCCCTGCGTGCCGTGCCCAAGGGCCAGTTGGAGGCCGCCAATGCCATCGGCATGTCGCCGCGCCAGATCCTGTTCCGGGTACACTTGCCGCAAATGTGGATCTACGCCCTGCCCGGGCTGTCAAACCTGTGGATGATCCTGATCAAGGCGACGCCTCTGCTGTTCCTGCTGGGCATCGAGGACGTGGTCTACTGGGCGCGTGAGCTGGGCAGTATGAAGACCCAAGTCTACACCTATGCTCATCCGGACTGGCGGGTCTGGTACTTTGGCGGATTGTTGCTGTTCTATCTGGCTCTCACATGGGTCAGTCAGCAAGGGTTTGACCGGTTGCAAGCGCGCGTGTCGCGCGGCATGGCGGTGGCGCGATGAGCTGCGTCGACACGTTCCACGCCTACGCCCTGCGCGCCATCGGCATCGGCGAGCGGCTTCTACCCAAGACCGACATCACCCTCTGCGAACAGGTGGTCCTGATCGGGTCGGGAATGATATGGAACGTCTATTTCGCTGTGCTGGCCATCATCATCGGGTTCGTGCTTGCAACCCTGCTTGCGCTTGGGAAGGCGTCGTCCAACGGGTTGCTGCGCAGACCGGCACAGGGATTTGTCTATCTGTTTCGCGGCACGCCGCTGTTCATCCAGTTCTTCTTTGCCTACGAGACATTCGTGCAACTGCCGAAAGTGGGTGTCGAGCTGGACCTTGGGTTGGTCGTTCTCAATGCAGAGACGCGGTGGCTGACCCGGGCCTGGGCCGGCGCGCTGATCGTGCTGATCCTGAACACCGCCGCTTACACCGCCGAGATCTTCTACGGTGCGCTGCGCGCCGTGCCCAAGGGCGATATCGAGGCAGCCGAT
This sequence comes from Paracoccaceae bacterium, assembly GCA_045106875.1. GTDB lineage: Bacteria > Pseudomonadota > Alphaproteobacteria > Rhodobacterales > Rhodobacteraceae > Thermohalobaculum. Next base: position 15,024 of record JBGCFK010000557.1, read on the forward strand.
GCGATCGGCATGTCCCCCCGGCAGCGGTTCCTGCGGATTGTCTGGCCCAGCATGCTGCGGCTGGCTTGGCCAAGCTATGTCAACGAAGCGATCTTTCTCTATCAGGCGACGGCGCTGGTTTTCTTCTCCGGGTTTCCAGCGTGGCGCCAGCAGGGCGATGCGCTCTACTATGCGAACTATTTCGCCGAGAACACATTCAACCCGTTCGTCGCATACCCCATAGCGGCAGGATACTTTATTGTCGGCACCGTCCTAATCATTCTGCTGTTTGGCGCGGCAAACCGGCGGCTGAACCGCCATGTTGCGCCTGAACAACGACGTCCGTTGAGGCTGCGCCCTCAGTTCATACGCTGACCAGAACGCAGGCCCGCACGAATACCCGCGACAAGAACAGAACAGTCAGGTATTCAGCGCGTCGATGAGCGAGATCACTGAATCGCCGCGTGCGAGCGGGTGGATGGATGGCTGGACAATCGGGTCCCTGGCCGTGGCTGCGCTGTTGCTGATGCCAGTGATCGCCGTGGCGGGACTGGCTTTGTTCCCGAAGGACAATATCTGGCCGCACCTCATGGCGCATGCGCTGCCGGGTTACATTCACAACACTGTACTCCTGATGGTTCTGGTGGGGCTCGGAACAGCGATGATCGGTATCGGTGCCGCATGGCTCGTGACGATGACCGAGTTTCCCGGGCGGCACTGGCTGGAATGGGCCTTGCTCGCGCCTTTGGCGATGCCTGCGTATATCGGCGCTTACGCGCTGGTCGACCTGCTGGAATATGCGGGGCCTGTGCAGGCTGGTCTGCGTGCTGTGTTTGGTTGGGAAAGCGCACGTGACTACTGGTTCCCCGAGATCCGCTCGCTCGGCTCGGCAGCGGTTGTCATGAGCCTGGTGCTGTATCCTTACGTCTATCTGATAACCCGCGCAGCGTTCCGCGAGCAATCGGTGTGTGCGCTCGAGGTCGGACGCGCGCTGGGCTGCGGACCCTGGGGCGTGTTCTGGCGCATCGGCCTGCCACTGGCCCGCCCCGGTGCGGCAATTGGCATTGCGATTGTGTGCATGGAAGTCATGGCCGATTTTGGAACTGTAGAGTTCTTCGCAGTTCAAACGCTGACGACTGGCATATTCTCAATCTGGTTGGAGAAATACAACGCCGGCGGCGCGGCGCAGATTGCCTTGGTCATGCTGGGCTTCGTACTGCTGCTGTTGATGCTAGAGCGGCATGGACGACGCGGGCGCAAGTTCCATCATACCTCGCGGCGATATCAGCCAATCCGCCGCGAAGTGCCCCGTGGCCTTTGGCCGTGGCTGTTTTCAGCGCTTTGCGCGCTGCCGGTTCTCCTGGGCTTTGTTGTACCGGCAATGACGCTGGGCTGGCATGCCTTTGACGAGTTGGGCCAATGGACGGACCCCACCTTCTGGCGCGCGGCGCTGCACACTGCGGGTCTCGCCACCGCGACCGCGTTGACGGCATGTGGCCTGGGGCTCTTCATGGTATACGGCGCACGGAGCGCCCGATCCGAAATCCCGCGCTGGGCAGCGCAGGCAACTGCGCTTGGATATGCCGCACCGGGTGCGGTCATCGCCGTGGGCGTGCTGATCCCGCTGGGCGCTTTCGACAATTGGCTGGCCGATCAGGTCGAAGCCGCAACGGGTTGGGATATCGGCCTGGTTCTGACTGGATCGGCGCTGGGGCTGGTCTTTGCCTACACGGTGCGCTTCGTCGTGATTGCGCAGGGCGCGATTGATGGCGCGCTCGGGCGCATCACGCCGTCCATGGAACTGGCCGCTCGGACGCTGGGCTCGTCGAGGCGCCGCGTTCTGACGAACATCCATGTGCCTATGATCCGTGGATCCGTCCTGACGGCCGCGTTGCTGATCTTCGTGGACACTGCGAAGGAACTGCCAGCCACTCTGATGCTGCGGCCGTTCAACTTTGAGACACTCTCGACGACCGTCTACAATGCAGCCTCGCTGGAGGCACTGGATCAGGCGGGCCCTGCGGCCCTTGCGATCATTCTGGTCGGCTTGCTGCCGGTGGCCGTTCTGGCCCGTACATTGAACGCGTCACGCCCTGGGGAAGGGGATATCACTTGATTCTGAGGCGTTGGATATGGCTGGCAACGGTCTTGCTGATCGCAAGCGTTCTCGCAGCGGCTACCTGGTTTATGGTCCCGTTCCTTGTGTCGCCTGACCGAATTGCGGGCGCGCTACAACAAGCTGTGGCTAAACATGGGCTGAGGCTGGACTACGAGCACCCGCCGAGCATGGTGATGGATCCAATGCCCCGGATAGATCTGGGGCCTGTGACCATCGTTGCAGGCGATGGGAGCCTTCTGCTGCGCAGCACGTCGACCCAGGCGAGGCCGTCGCCTTGGATGTTGGTCGGCGGCGATACTGCGGTGGGGAACCTTACTCTGGAGGGCGCGACGGCCCGGCTACCGGCAACTCTTGCCACAGATGGGATGAACCTGACGGGCGCGACGGTCACACTCAATCGCAGCGCGGGCGGAGCACTGGGCGGGCGCTTTGAGGGCAAGTCGGCAGATGACCCGATCTCGGGCACCTACGGGATAGGAAATCTCGACGCGCTGATTGGCGGCAGTGTTTCGGCAGCGACGCTGACGCTTTCTGGAAACGCGATGCAGACCGATTTCGAGGGCACGCTTCAACTTGTTCCGGACGAAATGCTTCCGAACATCGTGGGCCGTTGGCAGCACAGAATTGAAGCCCCTGGCAGACAGATCTTTGGCTCTGATGCACCTGGGATCGCGTCAGAGTTGCAACCTGTGGTTCTGACGATGCGGCTGAACCTGGCTGCCAAGCGAATGTCAGTGCAATTGCAGGCCGTATCCATGCTGCGCGATCGTCCGGTGAACCTCGATGCGCATTTCACTGGTGAAACTGGCTGGGTACAATCCGGAGCGCTGAACACCGAGCTGACCGCGCGCGCAGGCGGCTTGTTTTCGGCTCAGTTCAGCGGGCAGATGAATTGGCGCACGCCACTGGCCTATCCGATCTCGGGCCCCGGGCAGTTGGTCATGCTTGAAGTGGCAGAGCTTCTGGACTGGATGGGCATAGAACCACCCCCGGCCATGCAGATCCCACGTGTTGCCAGACTGAAGGGACAAGTCTCCGCGGATAACACCCAAATCGCTTTTGATCAGGCCGAGCTGGTCTTCAATGACATTACGCAAGCGTGGAGTGGTGTGCTTCGGTATAACAACATGCGCCCGCAACTCGCGCTTGATACACATTTTGAGACAGTGAGTTTGAACGACCTTGGAGCGTTGTCAAAAGGGCTGGACTCGCTGACACGCCAGCCTGTCGAGCTCGCCGCGCGTGTCTCGGTCGGGGACCTGCAGATCGGACGCTACATGGCCAGATCAGCCGAACTGGCATTAGAGGCGAGCCCTTCTATCGTCTCTGTCACTCTGACGGAGGCTTCCATCCCAGGCGGCAAGGCCTCTGCTCGCCTGTCTCTGAGCCCCAAGGATGATACAACCGATCTGACAATAGAGATCAATGGCGCTGACATGGCAAAGTTGACCGGCGGTGCGGTCTCGGGTGCAGGCGTCGGGCGTGTTAACCTCAGATGGAATGGCCAAAATCGCGAGAACATGAACGGTGAAGGCGCACTTTCGGTTTATGCAGGAGCACTGAGTGATATTGACCTAGGCGTCACACTTGCGGGCATGGCAGCAAACAACTCCGAAGCCAGATTCGCAGCGTTGTCAGGAGATTTCCAGGTCAAAGACGGAGCCGTTTTGGTGCCCGCAGTGACCATTGCCGGAGCGGAATGGGCTTTAGAGGGCGTGGCTGAGGCAGATATATCCTCCGGCAAGCTGGCAGCTCGTCTGACTACTAGTGGCATCAACCCAGCCGAGCGACGCATTGTTGAGATCTCCGGGACCTTGGATGCGCCCATTGCAACGACGAGCTTTGATGAGAACATCCAATCACAAACCCAGCCTCGGCCGGAGAGCCCGGAGTCTGACACAAGCGGTGCTCAGGCTACTCGGTCCGACACCGTCGCTGCGTTCACGCCTGCTCCGTTACCCGAGCAGGGTGCCGTAGCGACGCCTCTACAAACCCAGCAGCAGGGGGTATCAAGTACGTCAACAGATATAGAAGATGCTCGTGCACTGACGGCTGTCCCTCCAATCCCGTTGAGAGCTCCTCGCTAGGGCTTGAATCCGCGCTTTGACAAAGTTAGACAACTGACAATTGGATGCCGGTCTAGCTCAGCTGGTAGAGCGCCTGATTTGTAATCAGGATGTCGGGGGTTCGAGTCCCTCGACCGGCACCAACAAAATCCATAAATTCCTGTAAAACCTAACAAAACCTGATTTACTCCCCACCAATCCCCCTTTTAGCCCGGATTATTCACCGGGAGGCTGATTTCAGGTTGGCAACGGTAGCATAAGTCTTTGAAACAGCGTAAAGAATTAGGTGCTTAAGCCATTCTTCCTGCCGGACGAAAACTGCCCCGCTGCCATGACCGATCCTGCCCCGCT
>JBGCFK010000558.1:0-7097 GCA_045106875.1 Paracoccaceae bacterium
TGGTTCCGGGAGTATTACGGGAAGTGAGGGCTGCTGAGAACGGGCGGATTGGCGATATTGCGTCACGCCCGTTCAGGTCAGCAAACGCTGGGGTCTAGCGGACCAACCAGCGTACTCGCTCATCCACCCCGAAAACCTGGTGGCAGTCCAGCGAATCCCATACAGCCGCTAGATCTTGCAGATCCTGGGTTGCCCATTGGTCCGAGATGATCTCTTCCATTCGGGTGACGAGAATTTTACAGAAGCGAGCGACAGAGCGCGCGGCATCCTCGGCCTCTTTCTGGGTAAGCTCTGCCTCTTGTGGCACCCCTTGGGTTGGCGCCAAGGTCAATAAAAAGCAGAGGCACACGGCCCCAAAAATTCCTGAAAAGCGCATGTTTCGCTCCGATCACGAGATTACATTTCCACCCAGCGCCTAGCATAGAAACCGAACGCACTGGAGTCGATAAGAGAGTCTACGACAGTTCGTGTTGTATTAACGGGTAAAAGATGGTGCGAAGACCACTGGGTTTTCAAATTGAAGGCTTGGCAAAATTGTCGGGATTTTTTTTGCAGCCCAAAGAAACCTGTTTCAAGGGACGAATACCAATGAAACAAGACGAAAAGGTACTGCGCCAGGACATCATAGACAACTGCAGGCTCATGAATGCCTCTGGCCTGAGCAAGGGGACGTCTGGGAACATTTCTGCGCGCTTTGAAGATCGCGCTCTGATCACGCCTTCTGCTACGCCATATGATGCCATGCAGCCCGAGATGATTGCCTCGATGCCGTTGGACAACGACTATGGTAGCTGGAGCGGGCTGCGGAAACCCTCAACCGAGTGGCGCTTTCATCTGGACATCCTGCGTGCGCGACCGGATGTCGGGGCCGTGGTGCATGCTCATCCGCCATATGGCACCGCATTGGCCATTGCACGAAAGGAGATCCCGCCGGTTCACTACATGATGGCGGCCTTCGGTGGGACCAATATCCGCTGCGCTGACTATGCGATGTTTGGAACGGCGGAGTTGTCAAAGCTGGCTTTGGCTGCGCTGCAAGATCGTCAGGCGTGCTTACTTGCAAACCACGGTACCATAGTCGTTGGCGAAACCCTGGCAAAAGCGATGTGGCTTGCAAGCGAGCTTGAGACCCTTGCACACCAGTATTTCAACACGCTTTTGATCGGAAAACCGGTGCTGCTGTCCGATGCGCAAATTGCCGAGACTGCCGCAGCGTTTGGATCGTATGGCCTGCAAGACGATACTGATCGAACCTAATCCACACCTTGGCCTATTGTTGCTGTAGAACGTTCTTCGGTGTGAGCAGAGGTAAGCGATTCGATGTTTAGTGGAGTTCCTGTCCGGGTGATGGCCATTGTGTCGTTGTTTGCATGTTTGTGGATGGCGCCTTCCCAGGCGCAAGCCGCTGCATGGTTCTGGAAAGACGTGCCTGCCAAGATCAAGGACGGCTCACGTTCGCATGCACTGTCGGTGATCAGGGCGCGCCAAGGTCGCGGCGGTGCAATTGTGTCCCGCAAGAAGGTTGCCGGAGTACTGCGCCGCTGGAGATCTGAGCTCGCAGCAGGGGCCAAACGCGGACGCGTCCCCGTGGCGCTGATGGCTGCGATCGTGACAATCGAGTCAGGCGGTAATTCCAAAGCACTCAGCCCAGCAGGTGCTCAGGGGCTTGCTCAATTGATGCCAGCTACAGCTGCGCGCTTTGGCGTCAGCAATTCATACAATCCGGGCCAGAACCTTAAGGGTGCAGGCGCATATCTGGGATTTCTGATGCGTCGGTTTCGCGGTGACATCGTGCTGGTTCTGGCAGCCTATAATGCAGGTGAAGGCGCTGTCGACAGGCACGGAGGGGTGCCACCCTACCGAGAAACTCGAAACTACGTACCCAAGGTGCTCGCAGCCTACGATCAAGCGACACGCCTCAGTTCAGGGGGTGAAGCCCAGAAGTACAAGTGGTTCTGGAAGGCAGTCCCTGCAAAGCGCCGCGGTGGGTCGCGCAACGGAGCTTTGGACTTTGTGCGGGGCGAGCAAGCCAAAGGGCGCAAGATGTTCGGCTCCAAACCCGCTTTGCAGCGCATTGTTCGAAAATGGCGCAAGCCGCTGGAGGCCGGAGCACAGCGCGGCAAGATCTCAGAGGCATTATTGGTTGCTCTGGTGTCAGTATCCGGTGCCAACCCTCGTGGGATCAGTCCACTTGGGGCGCTTGGCCTCGGTCATTTGCCGCCAGAAATTGCAAAGCGCTACAAGGTGAAGGATGCTTTCGACCCAGCTCAGAACCTTGCGGGATCTGCATCCTATCTATCGGATCTGCTCAACAAGTTTCGAGGTGATCTTGTGCTTGCGCTGGCAGCATACAATGCAGGTGCAGCTGCGGTGCGCGAGCACGACGGGGTTCCGCCTTATGGTGACACCGAGGCCTTCGTACCAAAGGTTTTGGCCGCGTTCGCATTGGCCTCGACCTTCTGTGAGAAGCCGCCAGATGCGCCGAGGCGCAAGTGCGACTTCAAGTGATGCGTGCATTCGGTGATGATTGGAAAGTCGGCAATCAAGTGGCATTTGAGTAAGCGGCTGATATGATCGAATGTCAGGGATCAAGCTGAAGGAACCGGGGTAACAATGGCGGGGAAGTCCGGTCCAGGGATGGCACTGCTGCTGCCGATCCTAGGCGCTGCCTTGGCGGGCGGCGTGGCTGGAAGCCTATTGGTTTGGCTCGTCTTGGCAACGGGCAGTCCTCAGAGCTCCGAGCGGGCAAGGATCGCCGTCTTAGACCAACGCATTGCACAACAATCTGATGCCATTCGAGATCTTGCGGAAGAGGTCAACCGACTGCAGCATCGCATCGGCATGGATCGAACAAATTCGAGCCTCAGTACATCTCCGGCACCGGAAGGCGAGGGGGATGAAACGCTCCCACCGATCCATCGAGATCGTGAGAACCGGTTCGACGGCTATGCGGACCTGATGCTATTGTCCGCGCGGCGACGAACCAACGAAGGCCTTCGCACCATCCCGCAGAGTCGTCTGGTCGAGATATTTGGACGACCGGCGGCGGGTTTGGGTCAGGACTGCAAACCGCCGACGTCGTCACGATTGGTGCAAGCTCTGGTGACCCGCGATGTCGGACCGTTCCGAGCGCGGCTGGTAAAACCAGCGGTCGAGAGCATGAGCCGGATCTTTGCAAAGCTTAAAGCGGATGAGCCGGGCCTCTATCGCAACCTCAAGACCTATGGCGGTTTGTGCGCCCGACTGATCCGTGGGTCCTCGGAACGCATATCGCGTCATGCCTTTGGAATGGCCATTGACGTGTCGGTTGGTGGAACCATTGATGCGATGGGCGATGGCAAGACGCAGTTCGGGTTGATTCTGCTTGCCGAGTATTTTCAGGAAGAAGGCTGGCTTTGGGGTGCTGCATTTGGCCGCGAGGACTCGATGCATTTCGAAATCAGCTCCGACTTGTTCGAGCGTTGGATTGCAGAGGGCTTGATCTGACGCCTGTTTTTGCCGGATCTAATGACAAAATAGCGTCGCTTGCTGATCTTTGTCACGTTAAGCTACGGTTCAAAGGTGGTCTAGAAGAGGACTTTGCGGGTGACGAACGGCGTTCTGGCACCAGATGATGTGCTGCTTGAGACCTATCGGATAGTCAGGCAGCTGGGAGAGGGCGGCACTGGCGAGGTCTACCTGGCCAAAAGCACCGCAACAGGGCGTGAAGTCGCCATCAAAGTCCTCAAGCATGCCTTTTCTCAGGATCCGAACTTCATAAAATTGCTGGAGCGCGAACTGTTCCAGAACGTCAAGCACGATGCGGTTGTGACCTATCTGGATCTGCATCGATCACAGGAACACGGCGGGCTCTACTTTCTGGTCATGGAGTATATCGACGGACCCGCATTGTCTGACCTGATGGCCAAGGGTCCAGTTGATCAGGTGACGCTCATGGAGATCGGGCGCCGTGTGTCCGAAGGCCTGAAGGCTGCGCATGCTGTCAAAGTATTTCACCGCGACATCTCTCCCGACAATATCATTCTGCGCCACGGGGATCCTGCACAGGCGACTTTGATTGATTTCGGCATCGCAAAGGACAAACGACCTGCCGCGCGTACAGTGATCGGGGATGGTTTCGCGGGAAAGTACGAATACGCAGCGCCCGAACAGATAGACGGTGCGGCTGTCGATGGGCGTGCGGATATTTATGCGCTTGGTGCAACGCTTCTGGCTGCGGCCCGCGGTAAGGTGCCTGAGATGCCGGTCAGCCGAAAGGCGATTGAGGCACTCAAAGACCAACCACTGGATGTCGCCGAACTGCCGCAACCATTGGCCGGGCTGATCCGCCATATGAGCGCGCCTCTTCCGGAAAGCCGCATCGGGTCAGCAGCCGAATTGCTGCGTTCGTTCGAAAGCGGCGGTTCTGCCTATGCGGATGAGGATCTGGATTCTACCCGCATTGGCGCAGCACCCCCTATGCATGCCGATGATCTGTTGCTGGATCTGGATGAGCCCGAGCCCGATCGAACCCGGCAGCGAAAAAAGCGTGGCATGGGCTGGCTACTTTGGCCGGCAGTAGCGGTCCTGATCCTCGTTCTTGGCGGTTTCGCGTGGCAACAGGGTTGGCTCTCTGGCTTGCTGAAGCCAAGTCTTCCAGTCGCAAACCCCTACCGCTTTACCGCGGTGTTCGGCTCACCATCAACAGTGGATGGCAACGCGCCGTCTGAGGAAATGAAGGCGACGCTGCTGGCTGCCGTCGCAGCCATCGATGGCACGGATATCCCGCCAACAGCTGTTATCGACCTGGCGGATGGAATGCCGTCCGAGACATGGGACGATGCAGTGCTGGATGCAATTGCTGCCATAGAGCAACTGGATCAGTGGCGCATAGACGTGATTGGGACACGATTGGTCGTGCGAGGCCTCGCGGAGTCCAAGTCGGAAAGCGATGCTGTCGAGGACGCGTTGGAGCAGGCTGCGACTATCGGTGGTCTGACGCTCGATACCAATATCAGGGTGCTCATTGCGCCAATCCCGCTGTCGCAACTTGCTGCCGCGTTGGCGCCGCTGGACCGTTGCGGTGGCTTGTCGCCAACCGCGGATCAGGACCCGGTGCCACCAGGCGCAGATATTCGGGCTCGCGGCAATGCGCCGGACCAGAATGCAAAAGACAAGATAGAGCGCGCGCTGGGCGAACTGTCCGAAGGTCGGCGCGTGGATTTATCAGGGATCGACGTCCTGAATCCCTTTGTATGTCGTTTGCTCGCCCAGTTGGCCCCCCTCGAGGCTGGAAGCTTGCGGTTCCAAGTGACCGAAGCTCAATCCGGACGCGTTAATTCCACCAACAATTTCCAAGCCACCGATGATCCGGTGATTGACCTTTTGATGCCAGAGCGCGCGCAGGGCCATCTATCGGTATTCCTGGCTAACAATGAAGGCGCAATCCTTCATCTGCTGCCATATCAGGAGCGCGCAGAGCACCGGTTGGACCAGATTGGCTCGGTCGAGGGTGACCAGCGCAGGGTGCGGGTCGCGTTTTCCCGTTCGGATCCATCCTGCGAGCGGTGCGCGCTTAACCTGAATTCCGAGCCATTTGGCGTGAACTATGTATTCGCGATTCTGACTGACCAGCCGCTGTTCGATGGTATTCGCATTCGAATCGAAAACCTCGACGATTTTGCACCTGATCTGGCGGCTGCTGTGACTGCAGCACAACGCAGGGGCGCATTGCAGGCCGTTACTCTGCGCCGAATGCGCGTATCACGCTAAGCGCCAGACTGGAGTTTCAGGGAATGTTTTCTTGCGCCTGCCCCGGACTGCTGAACTTGATCAGACCGCCCCAGATGCAGGTCAGGCACGCCGTGTCATTCAACGCGGGGAAAAAGCTTGTCGGAACTGTCAGTGCGCCAGTGATCCAGGGAGCAGGCGTGTTGGGAATGCAGGGCATAGGTGTCAAGGCGCCCATCGCAGCAGAGGTGGCCGATGCAGTTGCGGGAAAGCCCAGCGACATGCACGTCCCGAAGGGCGGGATATTCACCAAGGGCTTATGGTCCATGATGTTGCCGGCATCCTGGTTGCCTGACCGCACCTGTTTCGGAGTTGCGACAAAAGTCGATGGCGCAGACCCCATACTGCACTTCATTTGCGCGGTCGTCACAACGTGCTTGGGCAATTTCTCCTCCTGCAAGGCCTGTACAGCGTGGAGATATCGTAGCCCTTTTGCGCGAACCTCGCTAGTATTCTCAACCGGGCGTTTCAGAAGGGTGGCCTGTGACGGAGAACGTGAATGCGTGTGACGCTGAGATTGTCGGAGGGGCTCGACTCGGAACAGGGGATGCTCAAGGTCATAGATCTTGGCGAGCGCCCCTTTGTCTTGGGACGTTCACCGGATGCGGATTGGACAGTGCACGATCCATCTTCCCGCGTCTCCGGTACGCATTTCGAACTCCGGAAAAGCGGTAAAGATATTCTCCTGGTGGACCTGAGTTCCGGCGGAACCGGATTGAACTCTGCCGCCAATCGCTTGCAGCAAGGTCAGCCGACACGCCTGCCTGATGATTGCAAACTTGTTTTGCCCGTAGGTTCGGTGTCCGTGTCCGTAGAAAGGGATGATGCCGGGGCAAGGCGGTTGGATGCGCGGGAAGAGGACGATTTCTTCCGGATAGGCGAAATCAAGCGTGAACGTTCAGGAGGTGTTTCGGCGTTTCCCGGCGTAAATCCGTCGGAGCTGCTTGCTGACCCTGTCACCACGGATACGCTTCGTACCCGTTCGTTGATCCTCGAGGATGAACCCTTGCCAGGTCCTGCCCCGATCTCTGATGCCAGTTCCGAGAGCAAGCTGATGAGCCCCGGCGACCTTCTGGGTGGTGGGATGCCTGCGCCTTTGGCAGAGCCGCGCCCACATCCTGCGCGGTCTGCACCTCAGCTTGGCACGGACACGCTTTCGACGACGCGCTTGCCGGAACCGCCTGTCAAACCTGCCCAAACTGCCCAACCGGTACAACGCGGCACCTCATGGCTGGATGATGAGGAAGAAGATGATCCGTTCGGCGGCGGCCCGATCATTGCCGATGAGCCGCCCGAGGATGAGCCTCTGCGCCCGCCCACCACACTGC
>JBGCFK010000559.1:0-5113 GCA_045106875.1 Paracoccaceae bacterium
CATCAGTTCGCCGCGCGTCAGACCAATGAAGAGCGTATTGAACTCGGCCTCGATGCCTTCCGGCTTCAGCATGCCGGACATGTGCGCCAGCGTCTGGATAGACTGTCCCAGTTGGCTGCCATCCCCGGTGAGAGACGCAACACGCGACAGCAGATCTTTCGCGGGGGGCCGCGCCAGCAAAGCACCAACCATGTCGTAGAGATCCGCGCGAAGCGCATCTTCTTCCGATAAAATCGGATCAGCCGGGCGTTCAGCCAAACCCATATTCCCTCCCGCGTGTCCGGTATTCCCGGTACTACGTGATTGTTGGTACGGAGATTCCCGGAACCGGTCAATTCAATTCACCGGAAACGCCAGTTTGGAAAATGTCGATCCAACGAGAGCAAAATCTCTGACCTCATCAAGCCGACCGTGTAGGGGCGGAGGTCCATCGGATCAGCGGGTTTCGAGGCGGAATCGGATCTTGCGCGGCGTCGGCAATGGTTTTTCCGCCATCATCTCCGGCTCGGGGGGCGAGGCCAGAGCCATGTCCGCCCCTGTTTCGGGATCAGTTTCGTGCGTCAGAGCGGCCGACACAGTGTCAGATTTTTCATCTGCCGGAAATGTCTCATCAGCCTCACACCGGGCACCGGCGTTTGCCAGAGCTTCATCAGCGTCTTCTTCGGCGTTTTCCGATGTGGCCGATTCGTCCGTCTCGATCGGTTCCTCTGGCAGCCATCCCTTGCCGACCTGATAGGCCGTCTGCATGTTCTCGATCACCGTCGCGGCGTCAGTGAAATCTTCGCCGTAGTCGACCAGTTCATCGATGTTCGCGAGTACCGGGTTGGTAAGCCACAGCTTGCGCAGCGCCCGGTTCCGCAGCCGCGTCGGCACAGCGCCATTCATGAAGCCCGAGAAGTCATCGCCTTCCTGCAGGTCATCAGGATCGCGCAGGCCAAGTTCATCCAGAACTTCCTCGTCGGACTTGTCCTCAACCGGCTCGGGCGCAGTGATCTCAGGCTCTGGCGCGGGTTCTTCGATCCCATCCAGCTTGCGCTTGGACCAACGCGAGAGGAACCCCTCTTCGGTCTGATCCTTTTCCGGCCCGCTCAATGGATCATCTTCCGCGCGGTGGGCGCCCGGAACACATCGTCTCCGGTCACACGAACATCGCCGCGCTCACCATCTTCAATTCCCTCGTCCCAATTCCGCCGCTTGCGTTTCTTGAAGACCTCGTCCTCGTGGTGCATTTCGACAAAAGCAGACAGCCAGGCGATCAGTTCGGGCGGCATCGGGATGGGCTCGACCACTTCCTCGCCGCTGTCCAGATAGTCCTGCGCTTCAAAGGCCGAGGCGGTGACACGGAACACCTCCATCTCGTGCGGCGCATCCGGTTCTTCGCACGGGCGCAGGATCACGTAGACCGAGGGCGGGTCGTTCGACAAGGCCACGCGGTAGCCTTCTGTCTCCTTGCGGTGAACTTCCATGGTGACCGTGGCCGCGTGGTATTCGACAGCCTCACCATCGCGGCGCATCTCGTGCCAGACGGCCGGGCCGGCTCCGGGCAACACGGCGACAGGGCGCCAGATCCACCTGGCCCAGCGCGTCACGCCGGGCTGCTTGCGAATCACGACACCGATCTGCAACTCCGCCGTACGGCCAGCCAGTCCTGTCTCTGCCGATGTGGTCATGCCCGGTCCTCCCGGCGCCATTGTTAGGCCGCTTGCCCCGCCGCCGCAATTGGGTAAGTGTCCGCACCAATCCGGCATGTGACCGGTTCGAGGGAGACATCATGACCGACCAGCCCACCATTCTGTTATGTGATTGCACCGGCACCATGTCGCCGGACCCGGACGCGATCTCGGCGGGATGCGGGCTGACCTGCTCGAAAGTACACAGGTTCCTCTGTCGAGACGAGGCTGCAACAGCAGCCAAGGCTTTGCAATCCGGGCCAGTCATCATCGCCTGCGCACAAGAGGCCGAGAGCTTTCAGGAATTGGCCGAGGATCTGGGCGTTTCCGCCCCTGTCTGCGTCGACATTCGTGACCGCGCCGGGTGGTCTTCCGACAATGCCGCCGGCCCCAAGATGGCCGCTTTGATCGCGGACAGCCGCCTCCCCGCTCCGATGGTCGCAGGCATGGAGATCCAGAGCGAAGGTGTGTGCCTTGTTTACGGATCTGCAGATGTCGCGCTGCCCGCCGCCAAGCGGCTCGCCGACATGTTGACCGTGACAGTCGTGCTGACCGAGGCCAAGGAGGTCATCCCGCCGCTGGGCGTCGATGTGGTCGCAGGCCGGATCACCCGTGCCACGGGCGGGCTTGCCTCGTTCTCGGTCGAATTGGCGGGCTTCAGGGAAATGACCCCCGCCGGACGTGGTGCCCGTGGCTTTTCGGTCGCGCGCGATGGTGGCAAGTCGGCCTGCGATGTGATCGTGGATCTGTCGGGCGGTCCACCGCTGTTCCCGGCGCACCATGAACGCGAGGGCTATGTGCGTGCGGATCCAGGCGACCCGCTGGCCATCGAGCGCGCCCTCTTTGATGCGGCGCAACTGCAGGGCACATTCGAGAAACCGTTCTACATCCGATTTGACGAGAGCCTTTGCGCGCACTCCCGCGCCAGTCAGAAAGGATGCAACCGCTGCCTGGACGTCTGTCCGACCTCGGCCATCGCCTCTGGCAAAGAGCATGTCTCTATCGATCCGCTGGTCTGCGCGGGATGCGGGGCATGCGCGGCGGTCTGCCCCTCGGGCGCGGCATCGACGGATGATCCGCCAGTGCAGCACATGTTCACCCGGATGCGCGTCATGGCCGAGGCGTATCGCAAGGCAGGCGGCAAAGCCCCGCGCCTGCTGGTCCACGATGACCATGGGGCCGAGATGATCCGCCTTACCGCACGTTATGGACGCGGTCTGCCCGCGGATGTGATCCCGATGGAGATCCCGGCACTCTCAGCCTTTGGCCATGCCGAACAGATGGCCGCCTTGGCGCTGGGATACAACGGCGTCGATGTTCTGGCCGGTCCGCGGACCGAGCGCGAGATCATCACCGCGCAGACCGATCTGACCCATGCCATCAGCGGTGGAGCGGGCATGGCGGGCACTTGGATCAGGCTGCTGGATCTGGACGACCCGGACGCCTTGTCGGACGCGCTCTATGGTACCGCACCGGATGTGCACCCGGTCGAGCCGATCCTCGCGGTGGGCGGCAGGCGTGATGTGACACGGCTGGCGGCGACGGCGCTTGCGGGCGGCGTGCCGGATGCTCCGATCTCGCTGCCGGTGGGTGCACCCTACGGAACGGTGCAGGTGGATGCGGGCAAGTGCACGCTCTGCCTTGCCTGCGTGTCACTCTGCCCGCCGGGTGCGCTGGGCGACAACCCGGAACGGCCAGAGCTGAACTTCCGCGAGGAAGCCTGCCTACAATGCGGGATCTGTGCGTCCACGTGCCCCGAGACCGCGATCACGCTGGTCCCGCAACTGGACCTACGGCCCACGGCGCTGAGCCCGCGCGAGCTGCACAGCGAGGAGCCCTTTGCCTGCATCGAATGCGGCAAGCTCTTTGGGGTGAAGTCGACCATCGAGCGGATTACGGCAAAGCTGGAAGGTCAGCATTCGATGTTCACGAATTCGGACAACACGCGCCTGATCCAGATGTGCGACGACTGCCGGGTGAACGCACAGTTCCACCAGACTGACAATCCGTTTATGTCTGCCGAGCGGCCACGGGTGCGGACGACGCAGGATTACCTGGATGAGCGGGATGACTGATCTAGACATGTGCATTCACGAGGGTATCGAGGCACCGCCGCAGGGTCGTCAGACATCAGTCACGTGAGTGCAACCACTCGCAGACGAGCGACAACATCGCCTCAAGTTGCAACGCCCCGCACGCGCCCTTCAAACTCGCACCCTCCTTTTGGATAATGATCCAGTCGGTGTCATGTTGGTAATTCAGAAGCCTGGCAGTCATGTCTTCATGCTCCATCGGCGTGCCATGCAGACTCACCGTGATCGTCCAACCGGGGTTGTCGAGCGTTTGCAGTCGAATACCGTATCCGTGCTCCCACTCGCCATCGCATTGGCGGGCGTACCAAGCCTGAAGGGCCGTGATTGCATTTGTTGGCGGACCTGACATGTGCCGGACAATTACACGATCCGAAAGCCGGCCAAAATTAAATCTCCCGGACATCGCTTGCTGACGGGCATCACCCAGCGAAACTGACGTAACGACAGGTCATTGACGGTAAGAGGTTCATGCTGTGAGGAAGCGGATGCCTTGACTTTCCACACGCCGCGCCCCACTCCTCCCGCAATACCAGACTAAAGGGGTAGGGCAAGGGAGCCAAGGATGGACGACGAAGCCTTCAACATGTCGATGCGCAAGTTCCTCAAGCAGGTCGGCGTGACCAGCCAACAGAAGATCGAGGAGGCCGTGCGTGCCTCCAACACATCCGGCCCGGTCAAGGCCCGCGTTGTGCTGACACTCGACGGTATCGACATGGAACACGTCGTCGAAGGCGAAATCGAGACTGGCAAATGAGCGTCACCCGCGACGACGTCATCAAGGCGCTGCAAGGCGTTGTGGATCCAGGCACCGGCAAGGACCTGATCGCACTGGACATGGCCAAGGCAATTTCCGTTGGCGACGAGGGCGCGGTGAACTTCGTGATCGAAGTGGACCCGGCCATGGGGCCCGCAGCCGAACCGCTGCGCGCGCTTGCGCAGAAGGCTGTTGAAGCGCTCCCCGGTGTCACGCGTGTCAATGCTATTTTGACTGCGCATTCGACCGAACCCGGCCCCTCGCGGGCGGCAACGCCCGCAGGCCCTCCACCTGATCTGAAGATCGGCAAGCATCCAACGCCAACCGCACCCGAAGACAAGAAGATCGCCGGTGTCGACAACATCGTCGCCATTGCATCCGGCAAGGGCGGCGTGGGTAAATCGACGGTCACGGCAAACCTTGCGGTTGCGTTGGCCGCCCAGGGCAAACGCGTGGGCCTGCTGGATGCCGACGTCTATGGACCAAGCCAGCCGCGCATGATGGGCATCTCGGGGCGACCTTCCTCTCCGGATGGCACCACGATCATGCCGCTGCGCAATCATGGCGTCACCTGTATCTCAATCGGCTTCATGGTA